>JASFGZ010000404.1:0-4759 GCA_050123495.1 Desulfobacterales bacterium | reverse complement strand
ACATCCCCAACGTTAGAACTGAAAATACCCTTCTTGAAGACGGCATGCAGGTTAAAGCGCAAAATGTTAAGGGCACACCTGAAACGGATCTTATGGGGTTCATGGATAAATTGGATTGGGCCATGCCGGCCGGGTTTTATTACCGCACCATGCACAAACCCGCCCGCATATGGCCGATTGCCCTGAAACAGGTGCGCAAGGCCGCCGGATTCGGCAAAATTTCTCCTGATTTCCAGATGCCCGGCAAATTCGATGAGATCTATCCCACGGCGGATGTGTGCGTGATTGGCGGTGGTCCGGCCGGAATGTCGGCGGCTCTGGCCGCAGCCGAGCAGGGCTTGCGGGTCATTCTTCTGGAATCGCGCCCATGGCTGGGTGGCGTTTTTGATTACCGCACGACTGAAAATGGCGATGGTGTGCCGCTTTTTCAAAGCGCCCGACAGATGGCGGAAAAACTCGAGCAAATTACCAATGTGCGTATTTTAACCCATACCGCCGTGGTGGGTGTTTACAATAACAACCTGATTACAGCGTTTCAGAAAGGGCGGGCGACCGATCATTTTGATGAACGCTATCTGGAAATCCGGGCCCAAAGTGTGGTGGTGGCAACCGGCTGTATTGAACGCCCGCTGCTTTTTGAAAACAACGAGCGACCCGGTGTCATGCAGATCGGTTGCGCCCATCGGCTGGCCCGAACCTATGGCCTGCTGCCCGGTGAACAGGCGGTCTTCAGTATCGGGCATGATCTAGGTTTGGAAGCGGCATTGGATCTTTTTGACCTGGGGCTCAAGGTTGCCTGTGTGGCCGACATTCGGGAAGACGGACAGGATCCCCGGCTGCTCGAAGGTCTCGCTGAGCGTAACATTCCATTTTTAAAGGGATGGGTGGCAACGGAGGCAAACGGGGCGAAAGCGTTGAAACAGGTGCAATTGGAAACGATCCAGGGAACCCTCCAGAAAGAATTTTCCTGCGACCTTTTGGTGGCTTCGGCCGGGATGACGCCCATAACCGGCCCGCTCACATTGGCCCAGGCCGAATTGATTTATGACCAGCACACCGGCTTTTTTCTACCCCAAAAACTGCCTGCCAAAATGCAGGCCGCCGGTCGCATGCTGGGCCTCAATCACGCCATGTCAATCGAGGCCTCGGGGCGCCTGGCCGGAATTTCGGCTGCCGCCGATTGCGGCGTTTCGGTTGAAAGCCAATTAAAAGAGGCCCGGGAGGCTCTTGACAAGTTGCCCGGCCCGAACAGCGGCTGTAAATTGGTGACAGCCCCGGTTAAGGGCCGCCGGACCTTTATCTGTTTTGACGAAGATACGACCGTTAAAAATGTGAAGCAGGCTTTGGCAATGGGGTTTGATGCCACCGAACTGATCAAGCGATTCACCGCAGCCGGAACCGGACCCGGACAGGGGGGGATTCCCGGGCACAATCTTCCGCTGTTTGTTGCCCAATATTATGGTGGTGCCAATGGCGCGGCCAAACCGACAACCGTGCGAGTACCTCTGGTCCCGACGTTTATTGCCACTTATGCCGGAAGCAACCACGACATGTGCAAACGCACGCCGGTGCATGCGTCCCAGAAAGAAGCCGGCGGCGTCATCCGGCGCATCGGCGTCTGGAAACGGGCACGCTATTTTTCCCAGGATTTCGGCTGTCGTGAAGAAATCGAAAATGTTCGTCACAATGTCGGAATGCTGGATGCCTCAACGCTGGGCAAATTCAGGATTTGGGGACCGGATGCCTTTAAGGCCTTGCAGCGGGTGTATGTCAGCGACATGTCCAAGGTCTCGGGCGCAAAGATCAGATATTCGGCCATGTGTAACGATGACGGATGTATTCTAGATGACGGTGTGGTGGTTAAACGGGGTGAAAACGATTATTATTTTACCACCTCCACCGCCAGAGCCGGTGCCACGGTGGAATGGATCCGGTATCATACACGCTATGACGGCTGGAATTTTAATATGGTCAATCTCACCGATGCTTTCGGTGTCATCAATCTGGCGGGACCCAATGCGCGCAAGGTACTCGAGAAAGTCACGGATGCGGATGTTTCCAACGACGCTTTTCCGTTTGCCGGATACCGTGAATTTATGATTCAAAATACCATACCCGTAAGGTCCATGCGTCTTGGATTTGTGGGTGAACTCTCCTATGAGCTGCATGTTCCGTCATCCTATATGCCGGCGCTGTGGGATTTGTTAGCAGAAGCCGGTCAGGAATTTGATATATGCAATTTCGGGCTGGAAGCTCAAAATGTGCTGCGAATGGAAAAATGCCACCTCATTATCGGTTCCGAATCCGAGCAGCGTACCACGCTTCACGATGTCGGGCTCGGTTTTTTGTGGGACCGCAACAAACCCGAAGCCAAAACGATCGGCGCGGTGGCACTGCGGCAGACCGAACAGCAGGAAGGACGTTTAAAACTGGTGGGGTTTAAAATGGAAGATCCTGCCCGGCCCCCTAAAGATGGTTCCATCATCGTGGACAGCGCCATCAAGGGATATGTGTGTATTGCACGCCGCAGTTTTACGCTGCAAGAGTCCGTTGGCCTGGCGTTAGTGGAGGCCCCGCTGGCCAAGGAAGGCACGCGTTTACAAATTTATGAAGACGAATGTAAGGGGCAGCACCTCTTTGCGAAGGTGGTGCCGACCCCCTTTTATGATCCTGAAGGGCAACGCTTAAGAATATGACATTTTGGAACTATTTTAAAATTTTTTAATTATGCCTAACCCGGATCCGCCGCGACCGGAACGGATAAATTAATCACGAAAGCACGAAACTGCGAAAACACGAAAAAGAGATAAAAAAAATTTCGTGCTTTTGATATTTCGTGTTTTCGTGATGAAAAAAATTATAATGCATGAGTCTGAGGTTGAAAAATGGAAAGCATTAAAAGATGCTCCCCGGCACGATTTGACGGCCAGCCGCTAAACACAGAACAGCAGGGTGACTGGACTGTCGTACTGGAATATGAAGCCGAAGGAAAAGAGCCCTGGGTGATCGATTTGAGCCACCGGGCCAGGTGGGATCTTCAGGACGCGGACATTTCAAAACAACAGCCCTGGGGGATAAACATCCCGGAAACGCCTGGCCAGTGTGTCCTTGAAAATGGCGTTTTGATAAATCGCATGAACCGGACCCAGGCGTCGATCTGGCATCTGTTCGGAGAAGATCTGGCTGTTCCCGATGATCAAGCCTTTACCGACGTAACGGATGCGACTGTGTTTTTGGCGCTGCTGGGGAAGGACATTTTTGCGATAACCGAAAAACTAACGTCGCTCGATTTTCTTGATCCTCTAAAGAAACCGCCTTTTTTGCTGCAAGGACCATTTTTGCATGTACCCTGCCAGATTGTCATCCTGGGAAATATTCCGGAAAGATCCGCTATTCTTTTTACCTGCTCCAGAGGATATGCGCAGGATATGATTGCGGCAATCCTCGAAGCCGGTGCGGAATTTGAACTCCATCCTGCCGGCGAAAACGCATTTCGTAATTGGGTAAATCAAATTTCAGATTAGAAGCAGACGGCTGAAAAGAGGATAAGATGAACCTGGAAGGAAAGATACTGACCTTGCTTGATGAAAAGAAAATATCTTACGAAATTTTTGAGCACGAACCGGTCTATACCAATCCCGCTATGGCAGAAGCGCTGAAGGTAAAGGAGTCTGAAACCGTGAAATCGCTGGTTTTGTGCACCAAAGAAGGCCGAATGATCGTTCTGGTTCTGCCGGGTGATAAGAAAGTAGACTGGAAACAGGCGGCAGCCGGCGCAAAGACAAAGAAGGTTTCATTTGCCAAACCAGAGGAGGTCAGCCAAGCAGTGGGCTGTGAGGTGGGATGTGTGCCGCCCTTTGGACACCTGACCGCATTGCCGATCTATATGGATCCGGACTTGATCAAAAAGAATTATGTTTACTTCAATCCGGGCGTTCACGATAAATCGTTTAGAATAAAAGCCTGGGACCTAAAAAAGCTTTGCAACCCATCCTTGATTTGACTTAGTGCAAAAATTCAGCAATATTAAATTGGAATTTTTATTTTTTATAAATCTACAATCCGAAATCCCAAATCCGAAATCAACAGAGGAGGTTTATAATCATGACGAAAAGATATGATGCCATTATCATCGGTGCCGGTGTCATTGGTGCTCCCATCGCCTATGAACTGTCCAGGATGGGCTACAAGACCCTGAACATCGACAAGTTGGCAGACGCCGGCGAAGGTTCCACGGCCGCATCCTGCGCCATTGTGCGGGCGCACTATTCTACAGAGGACGGGGTGGCCATGGCCTACGAGGGTTTCAAGTACTGGTTGGAATGGGAAGACTACCTGGAGCAAGTCAAAGATGAAAAGGGTCTTGCCAAATACATGAATACCGGCTCCATTCTGATTAAATCCCAGGGTCATGACTGGCGCAAAGTTCAGAAAAACTACGACGCCGTCGGGGTGGCTTACGAGGAGTGGAGCGTAGAAAAAGTTAAAGAGATGGTGCCGGTTTATGATTTACACGAGAACTGGCCGGTAAGGCGGCCTGAAGATCCTGAGTTTTTTGATGAGCCGACCAAAATGCTCGAGGGCGCGCTGTTTTGCCCCGAAGGCGGCTATATGAGCGATCCGGCGCTATCCAGTCATAATATCATGCGGGCGACTGAAGCCAAGGGCGGCGAATTTATGTTCAATGCCGAGGTGGTCGAAGTCAGAAGCAAGGACAACCAGGTGCTGGGGGTAACGCTCAAAGACGGAACCCAGATCG
>JASFGZ010000403.1:0-4780 GCA_050123495.1 Desulfobacterales bacterium | reverse complement strand
CGCAATTTTATATTGATCGCGGTTTATGCCCAGCCGTACTCTGAGCGTGCCGGCATACTCCGGCCATTTAAAAGCTGTTTTTACGCGGGGTACCGGTCCCACAGGCGTCTCAACGAATTCCTCTACAAAGTCAAGCAGAGCGAATCCCGGTTTTTCAAATTCACGACTTGCGGGGCCCGGCGGAGACCCACAACATACTTCATCCTGCAAGGAATCCCCGGTATTTGGCCTGGCAGCGATTTGTATCCCCGGTGGCTGTCCATCCGGTTTATCGCAGCATCCGGTATTTTGTGAAAATTTTTCATTCATCTCAATCGATCCCGGTACAAGTTTATCGTAAATATACGATATACGATCTTCCGCTCCCCGTCAAGTTCAAATAAACCACGGCGGGCCAGCTTTTTTGGACGAGACAAACGGAAGGACCGCCTTGCAGACGAGCTGCTTTTGAAGAAGGTGGTTTGACCTTGGGGCTTCAACGCCAAAAATTAAATGTGAGCGATTTCCCTCATTAAGACGAAAAAATACCTTTCGTTCGTTGCGCGATCAACGCGCATTCCTTGCTTCTTTTGGCGCCTAAAAAAGCAACGGCCAGGATCAGAACCGGAATGGCGATAAACAATCCAATGACGGGAAGTATTGTAAAACTGATAACCGTGAGAGCTAAACCGGTGAAAAGTAAAAACAGGCCCACGGCAAAATCAGAGATTCTCTCAAAATAACAACTTAGGCGATTCATGCGGGTCCCCCTATCTTATAATAAAATTGTTTATGTGCGCTACGGCGATAGCCTGTCTAACCACGCGGATTGAAAGCTGGTTTTAACATCGCCCGGTTAATTTTTCCTATATTTTTTGCAGTGGCAGGATTTTTGGCTCAGGCATACGCGGCAGCGATCATCACTACATAACTGGCATGAATAGCAATCCTCACAGGAATGTTTGCGAGCCCCTTCTTTGAGTGGGTCGGGGGCATAAACTTTTCCCTTTAATCCGCGTAAAGTGGTAAACGGCATCGTGTTCCTCTTTGGTCTTGCGAATTTTAGGCAAAGATAAAAATCCCGCCATAATCAAAGCGAGCAATTTATAAAGCATAAGGTAAGAATGGAATTCGCCATTTCAAGCGGCCGGCTCATTTTAGAACCAAAGCGGTTAAAAGCCGGTCAAGGTGGGATATTTTTCAGTTACACAATTCGATTTTAGTTAAATAGTCAAATCGTTGAATAGTTAATTTGTGATCGGATATTATCCGTTTTTGACTAATTAACCCATCGACCATTTAACTGTCAGGCTTTTTAACGGGGGCGCAGCTTTTGCTCTTGAAATGCTTAAATCTGACCTGGTTTGAGTTAATATAGAGATAACCCTTGGATTTCGCAGGGCGGGCCTTGGCGGTCAGCTGTTCAGCGCCGTCGGCGAAAAAGCTTTTCATAATAGCGGCAAGCTGATTTCGAAGCACGGAATAGGAGTAATGCTGGGCGGCGATGGTATAGTTGCCGTTGACCATCTTTTTTCTTCGTTTTGAAGATTCCAGGATGTCAATCACATTTTGAACTGTTTTTTTGGAAAGAAAACCATCCATTACGGCCAAATCAAATCCTAAAGGTTCAATATCCCGCACAAAGTTGGCATACCGGTTGATCAGCATGGGTTTTTTGAAGTAAATGGCCTCCAAAAAGGCATTGCCGAATCCCTCATAAAGGCTCGGGTAGGTGATGAAATCCGCATAAGGATAAACATCCCACAGAGAATATTTTCCACCCTTTTTGCCGTTTCCGTTCCATGGATCCTCAATGTGGATCGAAACCAGGCGCAAATCGACACCATGCTCACAGGCATATTCTTTCAGCCATTCTGCGTATTCGAATCCTTCATCTCCGGCTTCATGTGATATGACCAGCTTATTGCGGATATTCTTAAGTTCCTTAACCAGCTCTATGGCAAACTCGATACCCTTGCGCTGAACAATGCGAGTCGGTTGCAAAATCATCCGATCATCGGGCTTCAAACCAATGGATTGGCGAAAGACCTCCGTTCGCTTGCGGCTTACTCTCGGAGGATTTTCGAAATCCAGGACATTCGGAATAATCGTTGAGGCGATTCCGGTACGATGGGCTAATTGTTCCTGGGCGGCCGAATTAATCACCACATGCCGGATGTTATTGAGATTAGGCGGAAATGCCATTCGAATATAGTCGCTGACAGCATTGACCGAAAAACGAACTCTTTCCCAGTAAAAGTCGTGATGGTGAGCAATAGTGGGCAGCTGAGTTTCCGCAACGGTTTCGGTTAGGGCCAGGCCCAGCGGGACATGCAGGGGAATCGTCAACACATTTTCTGCGATCAGCAGATCAATGTCGAATTGCTTGATAAACTCGTGCAGTTTAAACTTCAGATGCGATCGCAGGTCATGGATGGTCTGTGTGACGGGTTGCTTTCGGCCCTTTTGGCCGAATACCTGCGCATTGATCCATTGATTTTGTTCGGTCTGAAAATGGGCTTCGGGAACGTGAAGGCTATCATCAGGCTTGCGATCCAAGGCTCCGGCGAACCAGAAACAGCGATGTCCACTTTGCTGGAGAATGTCGGCCCATTTACTGGATTCAAGGGATACGCCATCTGTGCCCGCAAAGCGTGTCGATACAAATCCGATATTCTTGCGCATTCAAATAAAACCCGTTCAGCAGTGCTTCAAAAAGTTAGAATGGATTGAGTAAAGATTGAGTTCCGATCAACTCGAAAATTATCGCCTATTATTCGGCAGACAGGTATAAATAATAATGATTATTTCGTTAAAAACAACCTTACCGCGCGATTTAAAAAAAATTCTGTTTCTCAAATTTTTGTCGATTTGTAAATACTTTTAGCGAAAAAAATGGCTTTGATCTGGCGGTACGCATTGAAAATATTATACCACAACGTTCCGCAAATATACAACATAACGTGGCAAGTCAAGCGAAAATGTATAATTTGCTGGGGTCAGTAACCGGCCACTGATTTGAGCCAAAAAGAAAGACCCGCAAAGCCCTTCAGGTTTTTATAGAATTTGCGAAGCTTCCTGGGGAGAGAACCTTTTCTAGCATGCTGCCGATAACCGCACATTCCAAGCCAAAGGGCAGATATCCTGCATATCCCAGAATCGGCATTTCAAATACCTGCAAGCGGTGGACAAAAGGGATGCTGTAATTCCATTTGGCCAGGCTGTAATAATTCCACATTTCCCAGAATACCCCACAAATGACTGCAGCTAATGCAGCCGCCACCAGCGCGGTCCAATTACCCTCCGGCAGTTCGGATAAAATATGACACTCGTCCATTAAGATTTGTAAAGATAGAATAATCAGCAACGGAGATACCCAAAGAAGTGGAAAGAGGGTATTTGGCCAGACACCGATGCCGGCCAGACCCGATGCAGATGCTGCCATGGTCAAAGCGGCCAGTACTTTAGGATATGGAATCCGAAACGGGCGAAAATTTCTAAAGCTTTTCCGAAGCCAGGGTGTCGATAAAATCCAATCGCGGATACCCAAAACCGCCGGCAGCACGGTAGAGAAGGGCAATGTCGCATACCAAAAATATTCCCCTGCGCTAAATTCGGGTCCGGCATAGAACCAGTTTTGCACAAAACGGTTCAAATACTCAAAAAACCACCAGAATGCGGCACTGGTCGGAAAAAGCAGCAGAAAATAAACCGGCCGATTCAGCATCATGCATTTTCCATTATGCCGATAAGAAAGGCCATTGACGACAAGGATAAACGCCAACCACAGAGGGGTAAAGGTGTGCGGCTGGAAACTGGCAAACCAATCGAAGCGGGTCCAGGCCATAACCCAGGCCGAAGCCCCGCACCCCAGTCCCAGCCATCCCCACCAGGGAAATGATCGTGTGCGCTGGGTTTGAGGTTCAACGACTTTACGCGATTGATAGGCCTTGATAATGAGAGGTGCAAGGCAGGCAAAAATTAAAAGGGCGTACAGTGCAAAAACAATCCAGGAGAAGGGCGCATGGCTAACATAGGTGGTTTTGGGCGGAAACTCTAAATAGCGTGACACCGGATACCCGGCCCAATATACCCCGCCGAGTGGTAATCCCAGCAGCATGGCTGCCAGAATCAGAAATTTAAAAAAAAAGCGCTGGACACTTAGACGCATTTTTGAGATGGGTTCTAGGCTTGCGTTTGGAATGCCTCCGGCAATTCGCATACTTCTGCCGACTTTCGGGTTTCGACATAGTGGGCCGCCGCCAGTGCGGCGGTGCATCCATCTGCCGCCGATATAACGATTTGCCGAAAATATTTTTCGCGGAGATCACCGATGACATAGATACCGGGCGCATTGGTTTCACACTTTTCATTGGTGACCACATAGCCATCGGCATTCATTTTGGTCCCCGCCGGAACCAGCTTATTGTTGGGTTCAAACCCAATAAAAATAAACACCCCGTCCGTCGACAGTTTGCTTTTCTCCCCGGTTTGGGTGTTTTGTAAATCGACTCCATAAACACCCTTATCGTTGGCTTTGATTTCGGTCACCACCGAATTCCATAGAATTTCAATCTTGCATTCGGCCTTAACGCGTTGCTGCAAGAGCGCACTGGCCCTCAGGGCATCGCGTCGATGGACCAGATAGACCTGCTTGGCCAGTTTGGCAAGATAGAGGGATTCTTCCGCAGCCGTATCGCCCCCGCCGACGACCACGACGGTCTTATCCCGGAAAAAAAAGCCGTCACAAACCGCACAGTAAGAGACACCTTTACCGTAATGCGCTTGCTCACCTGGGATA
>JASFGZ010000402.1:0-4783 GCA_050123495.1 Desulfobacterales bacterium | reverse complement strand
GGTCACGTTCAAAACTGCAAATATCTCCAACGTATCATTACTTTTCAAATCTTGAAAAATTTGTGATATCCGTTTTGTATCTGCAAAATGGCCAAACTGTGATACTCTCAGAGACTGTCGAAAAACCCCAAAAGCTTATTTTCAGAACTTCTAAGTATCTGATTTTACTAACCCAAATTTTAGAAAATTACTAAAATTGGGCTTTTTCGACAGTCTCTCAATATATCACCACTTGACTTTACGCTTGACAATTAAGGTCTGTTTCAAATATTAATGGCCAGTTGAGCTCCTACTGAAGTTCAATTTGGCACCTCAAATCCAATTCTATTATCGATTCTCATTATTATAAAATTCGCTCATCGAGTGACCTCTCAAGTGCTAATTTGCCTTTCTTGCTGAAATAGACACAGGTTTCGCTTAGATTTTAATCCAAATATTGGGTCAAAGAGAAATGGAGAAACCCCTCAAAATGTGCCTACCTGGCTCCTAAACGGGCGTTTACGCCCGATTAGGAGAGCTAAGTTCTATCTTTCCTCATTTGAATCTTTCTATTTCAGACATATAAGAACATATAAGAAAGTATCTGAATGACTCCCCAAGTAAAATTTGTCTTAAAAAAGGAGGTACCAAATGCCTAAATATATGGTTCAAGCATCCTATGTCGGTGAAGGTCTAAAAGGGCTCCTCAAAGAGGGTGGCACAAAACGACGGGAGACAGTGGCACAGGTCATAGAAGGGATGGGGGGGAAGTTAGAAACATTCTACTATGCCTTTGCTGATTACGACGTTATTGGCATAGTCGATATGCCGGATAATACAAGCAGTGTTGCTTTCTCCATGATGATCAATGCCAGTGGCGTCATCGATGCGAAGACTACGGTTCTTCTCACCCCAGAAGAAATTGACCAGGCTACTAAAAAAACCGTTGACTATCGTCCTCCTGGACAGTAACTGTCCCTGTTAGGCTAAACCCAATTTTTTTTATGTTTAATTCAGAATGTAATTGATAAAGGTAGGGTCAAAATTGGCTCTGCCTTTTTCTCTTGTGGTTTGGATTTCTACCTTCTAACACAGGTTTCTTTGCAGTTCAAAAACCTGTGATACCTGGTACCTTTCCTGTAGATAGATTTTGGGGAGGCGAGCGAGTCCGCAGGGTGTAGCTCGCGGAGCCTGCCCAATTTTATCTACAGGGGATTTCAAGTCTTAAATTCTGCCCGAATTATCCATTCAATAAAAACAATAGGTGAAACTCCCCCGTTTAATAAGCCATCAGACTTTCGCCTGTGGCATAATTGATGCGCAGTCTGCAATGAAGCAGCTGCAGAAACTAAAGGAGTTTCACCTATGAAAAAGCCAAACATTTATCAGAACCAAAGTCAAGAATTACTTCATCTTTTTGAGGAGGCCGGCAGCAGCGAAAAAGTGATGTGCGTACCGATGGATTATGCCAAAAATGATCATTTGGTGATGTTTTTAAACGGGCATGGTGATATCCTGCGAAAACCGTTTTCGGTGAAAAACACCCCAGAAGGCATTGGCTATATCGATGAGCAAGTCGCTCGGTTTTGCCGTCGGCAAGGTATACAAAAGAAGCACGTTTTCTTTGGGGGTGAAGATGCCAATTCATTTGCGAAAAACTTTGTCAGCACCTTACGAAGCAAAGGCTTTGTTGTTGCCAATGTCAATGCGCATGACGCCAAAAAGCAGCGTAGCAATATACAAGCGAGCACCGACCGAATCGATTTAATGGGTATTGCCACTATGCTGCTTAATTGTCGGGCGAACTGCTGCGCTGCCCAATCCGGTATCTATCGTAATCTTCGCACCCTGGTTCGCCATCGGCGCAGGCTGGTTCAAATGTTAACCGAAGTAAAGAATCGAGTTCATGGAATTGTCGATGAGCTTTTCCCCGGGTTTTTAAACGAGAATAATAGCGGCATCGTCCCGTTTACCCAAAGTTCGCTGTACTTGATGCAAGATCGCTTTAGTCCCAAACAGATTCGTCGTCGCAGACGCCAAAAGCTCATTGAGATTCTGAAGCGATTGGGCACATCAAAGGCTGAGCACACAGCTGCTAAACTTCAGCAATACGCTGCCAAGGTTCTTCAGGCCCCGGTTGAGTATGTTGACACCATGCAACTATCGCTGGCGCAGCATATCAAACACATCAGGTGTTTAAAAGAAAGTGTTGCGCAGATGGAAAAAGAAATCGCGTTGAATCTGGCACAGACCCAGGGTGCCTTTCTAACAAGTGTACGCGGCATTGGTCTTGTTCTGGCAGCTGGAGTAACCGCTGAGATCGGAGATCCAAATCAACAGAAGCCTTTAAACAATTTGGCATCCTATGCGGGCATCGTCCCGCGGGTTAAACAAACCGGTGGTTTGGATGGCAAAACCTATACGGGACCGGTTGCAAAACGCTGCAACCGTATTTTGAAAGACTATGTTGTCAAATCGGCATACCACCTGGGATTACATGGTCCACAAGATTTAATGAACGATTACAAACGTCGCAACGCATCCGGGCAACATGCTGATTTTGGCATCGGCCGCAGATACCTGCGGATGGCCAAAAGCTTGATGCGAACCTCACAAGTTTATCTGCCGCCCAATCTGCGAAAGGCAGATTCTGCACGGCAACAACGGGCCGGTTATTATTTGATGAGCTGGCCTTACTTAAGAGAAAAATGGAAAAAGGTTGGCGCACTTGAAGCTGCTTTTGCAAACAATCGACCTTTAGGTCTATGGCGTCAGATCGTACAGGAGTTATATGACATAAAACTCAAATTATAAGCCCGAATTAAACTGGACTTAACCCTTGCGGTCAAAGATTTTCATAGTTTCGGCGGACAGGATGGCTCCGTGATACCAGTCGCAGTGCGCCACGTGTAGATGGATGTCATTGACGGCTCGTTGGAGAGTGCCTCACCCTGTCCGTCCGAAAGTTTATTATGGCTCCAAGGTACTCTGATCCTGGCAGTGTCCAGAGATCTGGTCATACCAGTTTGCCAAGATCGGGCGTATGGGCAGGGGTTACCACCTGTTATGCTGAACTTTGAATATCCTGAAGCTGTGATGGTTGAGACGGGTTCACTAAAACTTTTTCAAAACCGGCTTGGACCGGCACAGGGGAAGTGTTGCCTTAAAAATGTGGAGAATTTTTGCTTGACTTTATTCTGGTACTCTCCAACAAAAAGGGTAAATATCAGTTCTGAAAATTGTTTGGATATTCGATTTTAATCGCAACTCAGAGGGGTGAATCTGAACCTATGGATTCGCCCTTTTTATTTTCCCAAAGCCGCATTTTTCGGGCCTTTGGTTTGACACTCGATTCAAAAATGCGATACGGTTGCATATATCCATTTAGTATCTGCAATATTTTGAGAAAATTTGATATTTGGATTTCTCTCAATATATCTGAATCGACCGGTAGCTGATACCAGAAAGCATATAGCGTCACGTGTTTCCAGAGAACCATTGGAGTTATTGGCAGAGATTAAAAAATGATAAAATTAAATTTATGATTTTTATGAGGCATTGAATATGGAATGTTTGATGGATCACATCGTATTAAACGTGGAAAATGAAGAAAAAATGATGGCATTTTATTCCGAGGTACTACAGATGCCGGCGGAACGGCTTCAGGAATACCGCGCGGGTGAGGTACCTTTCTTGTCTGTGCGACTCAATTCAAATACGATTATCGACCTTTTTCCAAAAAAAATGTGGCTGAAAAGCGCTCAGGCTGGACAGGGACGTGATAATTTGAACCATTTCTGCATTTCCTTGAATAAGGAGGAGTGGGACAATCTTATGAAACGACTTGAGGCTAATAAGGTCGAAATAGAAAAAGGGCCTGTTCAACGCTGGGGTGCACACGGTACCGGGACGTCAATTTATTTTCGAGACCCGGAGAAGAACCTCATCGAAGCGCGATATTATGAGGGCCATAATGGTACTTAGAAGTGTTTACTTGGGGCATAGGCAGCAAAAGATAGTCTCGCACATCTGCACTTTTGGTATTTTTCAGGTATTCTCATATCACCGGTCGAGGTCACATTGGCCTATTTATGGATCAGGACTATCGGTTGCCACGCGACCAAGCCTTTTGATATTTTAGGCTGAAATAGATCCGTTAATACCTGATTGGAGCAAAGTTCATTAATCAAGGCAATCGGGGGCGCTTTCTGATATTATCGAAATTTTTTAGCACATGGCAAACTCGTATTATAAAAACAAGTGGAGCTTTTTCCAATGGCTAATAGACCAGCTTATGAAGAATTGGTGCAAAGGATCAAGGAGTTAGAGAAAGAAACTGCAAAGAATAAGAAGATATATGAGACACTTCGGGAAAATGAGGAGCGGTTTCGTATACTTTTTAACAATATGAGCATTGGTGTCGCTTTAGTGGACAGAGAGGGTTATGTATTGACTGCTAATAAAGCAGATTGTCAGTTTTTAGGTTATTCACAGCAAGAATTAAAGGGCATGCACTTCGCGGAGTTCACTTACGCGGAAGATTTGAATTTGGATTCATCTCTTTACGCTGAGCTTGTTAAAGGCGTCAAAGAAAACTATTCTATAGACAAAAGGTATTTGAGGAAAGATGGTAAAATTGTTTGGGGTCGGCTGAATGTATCAGTATTAAAAGACAGTTCCGAAGAGCCTCTTTATACTATTATTAGCTGTGAAGATATAGATAACCGCAAACGTTCTGAGAAAGCATTGCGGAAAATTAAAGAAAGGTATGTGCTTGCTACAAAAGCAGCCAAGGTCGGTGTAT
>JASFGZ010000401.1:0-4789 GCA_050123495.1 Desulfobacterales bacterium | reverse complement strand
CATGCGAACGCTGAGCCAGCGGTCCTTGAATGCCTCCCGGCAAGCCTTGATATCCGAGCCGCAGCCTACATCCATATAGAGCGCACCGGTATCCGCATAGTCTTTCGCGAAAAGATGGGCGTTGTTCCCGCAGTGATGGATTCCCATGGGCGGGAGTTTTTCTCCCAACCAGATGTCATGCTTCTTGAGATATTGCCGGTAATGCGCCGGAGAAATCATCTGCAGGTTGCAGTTGGGAATGGTGAACAGATCCGGCATGAATCCTGCGGTAAGGCGACAAATACTCAGGGATATGGTTCCGGTTCGGGCTTTGATGCGCCTTCCCACCTCGTAAATTGTCCGGGCGATAACCCCATGGATATGCTCGACCAGATCGGGATTATCGATCAGATCCAGGAAATAATCTTGCCCGCGAAGATCAAGCGCCACATTCACCACGCTGTGCATGGGCACGTCACCTTCAAGATAACCGAATTCATCCTCGAGTTTGCCCATCAGGGCATACAATGCCTTCATTGTCGCTGTGCCTTCCACATTTTCCGGGGCCTTCAGCTGCCAGGCTTGCGATTCGGTCAACTTGGGAGAAATAACCCAGGGATTGGAGTCATCATTGTAAAGAATCTCACATCCCAGGATCTCCTGAATAAAATACCCCGAGCCAAGGATGACCGGGCCGATAATCGGACGCCGGGGCGCGTTTCGGCACCCAAGACCCAGATCACCGAAGCGCTCGTAGAGCAGCTGTCGCATCTGCTTCTCCTGGTTGACCCGCCTTGCGGGATCGTAAAAGAAGTCGCGATCAAAGGTAAGACCATAATTTTTATTCCACCAATTCGGATGGAATACGATATCCGCAGGCAAATACGGCTCTTGCATATCTATTCTTCCTTTTAAAGCAACGCTTCCCGGCCCGCCGGAAAAAAACGCGCAAGCGTTTGTGAGGACCGCCCTGTTAAAAAGTCAACATAACCTTAAAAGCGTTCTCCTTATCATGGATGGCGACTTCAAAAGCCTCATGGATTTTATCAAACGGAAAGTGATGCGTGTTCAATGCGGCAAAATCATAGGCATCTCGGATCCGATCCATGAATCGAATCGTTCGTTGGGCAAAGTTTTTGGTCCCGCCTGAACCGGTAATGTCCAGGGTTCGCCAGATGGTTTTTCCGATTTCAACGGGAATTTTTCTGCCAATGGAGTGGCCGACAAGCCGCACCCTTGCACTGTGTCCTGAAATGTCAAAAAGAGACTCTATGGCGGCATCGTTTCCGGAACATTCGACAACCACGGTTCCCATCCGCCCGTCCGTCAACGCTTCGATCTGTTCGACCAGGTTATCGGTCGGATCCACCACTGCTTCGGCACCATATTGCAGGGCCCGTTCTCTTCTATTGGCAATCGGATCGATCACGATGGTCTGGGCGCCCGAGGTTCTCGCAACCATGGCGGCCGAGACCCCAACCGGTCCGGCTCCCAGAATCAGGGCGATATCGGCGGCATCGATCAAACCGCCGTTGCCCCAGATTCCGAAATAACCGATGGAAAAGGTTTCCACCCATCCGCCGTCTTCAAAAGACCAGCTATCCGGAATTCGGTGGATATAGGGTTCCTCGATGACCATGTACTCTCCCATTCCACCGGGAGAATCGGGCCGAAATCCGCCTTCCCGCATATTCAAACAGGCCGACGGCATTAATCCTTCTCGACAATTCCGGCAGACCCCGCAATGCATGACACAATCCCCGGTCACTTTGTATCCGGGTTTCAGCGTTCGGACCTGGCTTCCGATTTCAACCACTTCGCCCCCCCACTCATGGCCGGGGGTGTAAGGACCTAAATCGTAGCGCCCTTCTTTTGAAAGCCCTTCAAAGCACTCCACATCGGATCCGCATATCCCGCAGGCGCCGACTTTTACCAATACCTGGTCGGGTTTCAGTTTTGGAATGTCGACATGTTCGATCCTCAAATCCCGTGGACCGTGTAAAAACGCCATTTTTGCCTTCATCTTCGGGCCCCTTCTTTATTTAAAATCGGCCATTCTTCTTAACAAAGAGTTCGGCCACCCTGTTTGGTAAACGGGTTGGCCTTCATAGACGCGATGCTTAGCCTTTGGAAAAAGGCCCGACATGGGGCAATTCATACACCGATTTCCATCCTTCGCTAAACGGCTCCCTCAGAAACGGCTCCAATTCCTTGGGATCCCTGAGAGAGACTTTGTCCGGCGGGGGGACTGTTCCCGGAGGAAACGTTTCCAGAATCTGATCATTCAGCAATGTTAAATACTTTAAAATCGCAGCAATGGGGCGCTTGGCCTTTCTGGCGGTGGCTTTACTGGGCGCCCCCACGACACCCTCCGGCGTCGCAAACCGTTCGATGGTGAAATGACCTTCGCCCTCGGACCATCGATGGGGCCTGCGGTAGGGATCTACTGAAAGATCAAAATGTCCTTCCGGCAAAAATGCTTCCCCTTCCGCATCTTGAACCACACGCATATCCAGCATCTCATTAAATAGCAAAAGTCCCACTGCCGTTTCGCTTTCATCCGCATGAATGAAATTGGTCTCGAGACTGTCGTCTCTTCCCACGGGCATGAAAAACTCTCTGACCGCCCGATGCCAATCCAGCACCTGGACCAACGCCGGTAATTGAAATCGTTTCATAAATTCCTGAATGGCCGATTCCAGCATCCAGAGATGACCATGATTGTTCACCAGGATCATCTTGCGGTACCCGTCGTTCCACAGGCCCAGCAGGGTATAGATCAACATTTCTTGAACCGTCTCCTGGGGGATAATTACCGTTCCGGGCATTCCCATGTGATGATAAGGGTGCCCGCCGTAGTTCAAGGGTGTAAAGGCCAGATTGACCTCACATCCCTGTTTGGCCGTGTACCGTCTGACCCCCTCAAGAATCTGGGTAACCATGAACGTATCCAGGCCTGAGTTGGCATGTATCCCATGGTTTTCCGTACAGCCGATGGGGAGAAACAGAATATCGTTTTTCTTCCTTTTCTCAATACACTGAACCCGCGGTGTATTTTGAATATAGCATCCGGCTTTACCAAGTTCGCTGGGCGACGGCATCTCATATTCCTTTAAAATCGCGTCGATTTCTTCTTCCGAGGCATCCCAGACCGCTTTCTTTATGCGACCCACGGTATTGTCTTCAAATATGATCTCCGGATATTCCGTTGTCAGCCATTTCTTTGTTTCCATTATATGTGCCTCCTGCTAGTTGCTTAGATTTAAAGTACGTGTTAAACTTTCGTTGAATCGACCGGTTGCTTCTTCGAATCCAGATCCAGCCTTCAACCGGTCTATGGATATTAACCTCCATACAGTCGTTTAAATTCCGGCAGGCATTCCCGATATCCGTCTTCAAAGGTGCCGCCATCGGGTCGATAGACACTCTCCAATGAAACGACCCCCTGATAGTTGTCTTTCTTTAATGCCGCTGCGATGTCTTCAAGGTACGGCGCCATATCACCCTCACCCAGGGGACAGAACCGTACCGTCGCCCTGGCGATATCGGCTTTGCAGTCTTTGATATGGATATGACCGATATGGTCCCTGATTTCTTGATAACCATCGGGATATGGAATGTCTGTACAGTAGAGGGTATTCGGAATATCCCAGATGACCTTGAGATGTTTCGTGCCTAAATCATCGATCAATTTTCTGGCCAGATATGCCGAGGTGATCATCGCATTATTGCCGGTTTCGACGGCCAAAGTGATCCCTTCGTCTTCCGCCAATTGGACCGGTGCCTCCATGAGCTTCAACAGCTTATCCCAGGCTCCGGTACTGGCGACCCACTGGTCGGCACCGTTATAGCCGAAAATGATCATCTCTTTCCTGCAGCTCATAACCCTCACGAGCTCGGCCCCCAGCTCTTTGGCGATATGAATACAGCGCTTCAGTCCTTCAAAGTGTTTTTGATATGCCTCATCTTCCGGTGTGGTGGTCATCACCGGAAGTCCGACAAAATTATGACGGGTGATACACGGTACCTTGACCTCATATTGGGTGATTAAGGCTTTAATCTTTTGGATTTCTTCCGGTGTTTGATCGCCGATTTCTTTATCCCACACAAATTGGAGTTCAGCATACGCCAGTCCCGTTTCCTTCATGACCGTCAATGCATGCTCAAGGTCCCTGCTGATACCGTCCGTAATGACACCAAGTTTCATCTTTTAAGCCTCCATTACTGTTTTTTGACTTCCGTTCCTGCGATCTGTTCCAATAACTTTACGATCGACCAGTTGTCTTCATCCGGAAACATCGATATCCCGGCCTGGAATAATTCGAATGCGGCGCTGGCGGTGAACATCGCCACGCCATTTTCTTTGGCCATCGCCATGGTGATTCCGAGATCTTTGTACATGGTTCCGATATGGCTTCCGGTCCCCTTGAATTTACGCTCGATTATCAGTTTGGCCGCATTTTTGAACAGCGGACTTCCGACGCCGCTGGAGCCGAATACCTCATAGAGGGTCTCGGCTTTTACGCCGGCTTTCACACCGAGCACGAGGGATTCGAAGATGGCGGTGAAACTCGCCCCGATGAGGGCCTGAAGCGCAGCCTTGACCGTCTGACCCATACCGATCTCTTCGCCAACGTGAAAAATCTTTTGGCCAACAGCTTCCAGAACCTCTTTGACATCCGCAATGACTGCTTTTTTTCCTGCCGCCATCAGCGTGAGGGTCCCATTGTCGGCACCTGATTTGCCGCCGCTTACAGGGGTGTCAATCAGGTGGAACCCTTTTTCTACAACAGGGGGTTCTATTGCTCGA
>JASFGZ010000400.1:0-4792 GCA_050123495.1 Desulfobacterales bacterium | reverse complement strand
ACAGGATTTTACTGATTTTTATTTTTTTGTTTTCATCACTTTCCAGATGAAAGTGATGAAACTCAATCCCGCCTTTGAGCGGGAAATAAAAAGTCAATTCAACCCGTGAGAACCATATTAGGTGCTAATTAAAATTATTAGATTGTAATCGCCAGATTTATTTTCGCCGGAGGCGAATTGGGGTTCCTGGCTTTCATCTGGAAAGCCAGGAAAAAATATCCTAAAAATCCTGTTAATCCTGTCTAATTATTCTTCCGTATTTTCCTCATTTGATTTTTTCAAATACGTGTAAACCTTTTTCCCACCGCCGACGACTAACAGAATTGCAAGCAAGTAAAAGCAAAAATATATAAAATATATATACGCGGCAAATTGCTCTATTTTTTTGATTTCAGGCATGATCTGTGGAATCCGGTAAAAAACGCCGATTCCGGCCAGCAGGAGCAGAACGCCCCAAATCAATTGCAATTTGGATTTTTGTTTATCTTCCATAAAAAAGTTTGCTGGAGTGTTGGCGTGCTGGAGTAATGGAGTGTTGGATATATCGATCGAGACCACCCACGACTATCAACCGGAGATAAGTGGCCAAGTGCCAACCTGATTAATCCTTAAAACTTTATACTGGTTTTTCATTTTGTTTACGATCGATTAGGATTTAATCTTTGAAGCTACCCTTGAACTCCGCCTTTCTTTTTTCGAGAAATGCCGATGTGCCTTCCCGGGCGTCGGAACTGTCATAACACAGGCCAAATGCATCGACTTCAATATGGATACCCGTTGCAAGATCGGCATTCATGCCGAAGTTAATTGCCTGTTTGGCCGCCCGCAGAGACACTTTTCCCTTGGATGCAATCTCTCTGGCGGTTTTCATGACTTCTTCCATCAATTGGTCCTGGGGAACCACTTTGTTGGCCAGCCCGATTTTCTCGGCTTCTGCCGCGGAAATCATTTTACCGGTAAATACCAATTCTTTGGCCATATTCATACCGATTAAACGCGGCAGTCTCTGGGTACCGCCCAAACCCGGAATTAGACCTAAATTGATTTCGGGCTGACCGAATTTGGCATTTTCGGATGCGTAGATAAAATCACAGGCAATAGCAATCTCAGTCCCCCCTCCCAGGGCAAAGCCGTTTACTGCTGCTATAACGGCAATTGGCAGTTTCTGAAGCTTAAAGAGAATGTTGTGACCATTTCTGGTAAAATTTCTGGCAGATAAAGAATTATAGTTCGCCAGCTCATTAATATCCGCTCCGGCAACAAACGATTTGTCACCGGCACCGGTGAGCACCAGCACACGAATATTTTCGTCGGCGGCGATTTCATCGAGCGCCTGTGAGAATTCTTCTAGAAGTGCGAGGCTTAAAGCATTGAGTGCTTTGGGTCGGTTAAAAGAGATTGTCGCTATTCCCTCATCAACCTGAAAAATGATATTTTCATACGCCATAATTTTCCTCCTTCGTTTTCACCTGAATCGAGCGTTTCAAATTTTAAAAATGGATCTTTTTTTATATCCAATCGGTGCGATGATTAATACCTGAATCTTGCATGAAAATTAATGCGAATATGAAAGCCTCCGGCGCGTGCAAAATCCAGGTAAAAACTTTATCCGCCTGACCGGATTTGAGATGCCCGCGGACGCACATTCAGGTATGCAGTCGGTGAAGTTGCTTTGATATATTTTCGAATTCCCTGAATAATGCCCTCGGACAACCGCTGCTGAAATCTGGGATTGGTCAGTCGCTTACATTCGCGTGCGTTACTGATAAATGCGGTTTCGATCAAAATGGACGGCATCTGGGCGCCCAGAAGCACATAAAACGGCGCCTGTTTGACACCCTTGCTTTTTACGCGGGTATAGCGTTTGTCTTTCAGATGGCCGATTATGGCGCCCTGAACGTAACCGGCCAGGCGACTGGATTCATTGATCTTCGCATTTTGCATGAGATCATATAATATCTTTTGCAGATCGCTGATATTTTTAGTCGAAGTGGCATTTTCCATGGCCGCCACCCGAATGGCTTCCTCATCGGTGGCCAGGTTCAAAAAATAGGTTTCAATACCATAGGCCCTGCGATCCCTGGAGGCATTGGTATGAATAGATATAAACAGATCAGCGTTTTTGGTGTTGGCAAAGGCAGTGCGCTCTTCAAGCGTAAGAAACCGATCACCGGTTCGGGTGAGGATGACTTCGAGCTTCAGCTCCTTGCGAATCTGATCTGCCAGCCGTTTGGCGATTGCAAGTACGACGTTTTTTTCATGGACCCCCCTGTAATAGCCGGGTGCACCATAATCTTTGCCGCCGTGACCGGGATCAATCACAACCCGCCGGACACCCAGGGCCAGCTGTTTGGCCAGCGACCCGGGTGGAATCCTGCCCCCCTTTTTCACGGTACCGGCCGGCGGTTGCACCCGGGGTTTTTTGGCCCCCCGCGAACCCCACACATCAATCACAATCCGAAACGGGTCTTTCAGGGAAAATATTTTATAGGTTTCAAAGGATTTGATATCAACCACGACTCTGACAGAATCTTTTGTGTATTGGCCGGCACGTGCATCACTGAGCAGATCGTCGTGAATCGGAATGCTTTTACGGATATGTTCTCCCAGGCGGCTGTTGCTTAAATCAACATAGAGTCGCTGGGGTTTGTTGATGGTGGGGTCTTTTTTCAGCAAATGATGGTAGTAAGAGGCTTCGCTGTCGGCGTCGATAACGACCCGGGTGTAATTGGGGTTGGACCAGAAACGCAGGTTGGTCACCGTTACCATTCCTCCCGGTGCTGTTTTGATCGACGGTAATTTTTCGTTTTCGTTTGAAGCAGATTCATTGGCCGCAGCGAATTTGTTTTCTGAAGTACTCGTTTCAATTTGCTCGGCAACCGGATCCGTTTCAGCGATCGGCTTCGTTTTAGCGACCCGCGGCAGGGTTTGGAGTTCTTTTGAAGCTCTGGCGTAGTAACGGCTCCGGGGAAACTGTTCGATGATTTGATTAAAGATCTCGTGCGCGTTCTCCAGATCAGCCGGGACCTTCGATTGGGCGTAAAGTTTCCGGTAAAGAGTTCCGGCCATATAGAGGCCGGCCGGCGCCCACGGGCCGGTAAGGTCTTTTTCATAGACAGATTGAAACTTATCAATGCAGCGCAACCAGTTATGACGGTATTTCTTCTTCTCGGGGTTTTTACGGAGGTCACTGTAACAGCCCTCGGCATTGATATAGGCTTCCTTGGGGGTCAATCCCTTCGCGTCAGAAGCGCTTTCCTTCGGGGGCGTCTTTTTTAAGCCACTGGTTGAGTAGAGAATGGTAATTTCCCGACTGGCCTTTTGCCGATATCGGCTATTCGGGTACCTCTGGACGACACGTTCAAAGATGTCGAGGGCTTCTTGCCGGTCGGATGTCCTGCCTGAAAATTTAGCCAGCGCCTGATACATTTTACCGGACATATAAAGGCCCGCAGCCGCCCAGGGACCGCCGGGGTCCTGATTGTAGACAGACTGATACTTTTTAATGCACCGCATCCAGTTATGGCGGTATTTTATTTTCTGGGAATTTTGGCGAAGACTGCGGTAACAGGCTTCGGCATCAAAATACGCATCGCGGGGTGCCGCCGCCGAACGCGCAGAAAAAAAAGAGATTTCCGGCAAAATCAATAGGGCGATGAAAAATATGAGAAATTTATTCCGAGGCATAGAACAATATCGTTATCGCTTTCTCGCAGTTAGGTGTTCATTGTCCGATGTTTGCGGTACTGCTCAATTTTAAATGAAAACAACCTGTAAAAGCAATCTGTTTTCAAAAAGCGGTCGAATTCAGGCGCCGATCAATTGGTGATGTCTCTGGCCTTTTCCTGGAGTTCATTCAAATAGTTGAGTGCCTCCAGCGGCGTCATCTTCGATATATCCAGTTTAGTTAACTTTTCAACGAAAAACCGTTCTTTTTTGCTAAACAGATCCATCTGCACCGGCCCTGTCTGCGGGGCCTCCTGATCGGAAAAAGAGTCCGTTAAATCCTGCTCTTCATTTTCAATGTTGTATAAAATCTTTTTGGCACGGCCGATGACGCGATCGGGAATTCCGGCCAGACGCGCGACCTGGATGCCGTAACTTCGGTTGGTGCCCCCTTCGACCAGCTTGCGCAAAAAAATAATCTCATCGTTCCACTCTTTAACAGCGATGTTGTAATTTTTCACCCGCTTTTTTTGCTGGGCCAGATCGGTTAATTCGTGATAGTGGGTGGCAAACAGGGTTTTGACGCCGGTTTTGTGCAAATCATGCAAATATTCGGCCACCGCCCAGGCAATGCTGAGCCCGTCATAGGTACTCGTTCCCCGGCCGATTTCATCCATGATAATCAAACTGTGTTCGCTGGCATTGTTGAGAATGTTGGCCGTTTCCTGCATTTCTACCATAAATGTGCTTTGTCCGTGGGACAGGTTGTCCAGAGCGCCGACCCGCGTAAATATCCGATCGACCATGCTGATCGACGCCTTTTTAGCGGGAATAAACGACCCCATTTGAGCCATAATGACCAGCAAGGCCATCTGTCGCAACACAGTGGATTTTCCGGCCATATTGGGCCCGGTAATAATCAGGATCTGGTTTTCATCGTTATCCATTGAAACGGTATTGGGCACAAACCGCTCGCCGGTAATCATTTTTTCCACAACCGGGTGGCGGCCCGCTTCTACATGGATATGACCGTCGGTCGTCATATCCGGTCGACAATAATTATTTTGATCGGCAATTTCCGCCAGATCGAGCAGGCAGTCCAGACGCGCCAGAAATTGCGCAACAC
>JASFGZ010000399.1:0-4795 GCA_050123495.1 Desulfobacterales bacterium | reverse complement strand
CCTCTGTGCGAGCTGCCACGTTAACCCCATCGCCATAAATCCGTTCTTCATCCTCGATCACATCACCAAGATTGACACCGATGCGGAACTGCATCCTTCTATTTTCAGGTAATTCGTCGTTGTGTGACTTGATTTCTTTTTGAACTGCTACCGCACAGTGTACGGCATCGACCACACTGGCAAATTCAGCCAGCATATTGTCGCCCGGAGAATCCAACACCTGACCATTGTGTTGTTGGATAAGGGTGCTAAGCACCTCACGGTAGGCCTTTAAGGTTCGCACGGTGCCTTCTTCGTCTTCACCCATAAGGCGGCTGTAATCGACAGCATCAGCGCTGAGGATGGCGGTGAGTTTGCGTTTAAAACCTTCTTCTGCCATGAGGGTACCTCCTCTTTTCAGGTTTCAAACAGAGGAACTCGATATGCGGAATTTCTGAAGAACGCAAAAAAAGAAATGGAAACCGGATTCGATTCTGAAAATGAACAACCGCCGCAGGCCAGATGGAATAGGAGAATCAGATATAGGGTAATCAAAATTTATATCCAAATCGGTGGGCTTTTTCAATCAAAATTATGGATTATGGAAACTGGTGATATATTGAGAGACGGTCGGAAAAGTCCCCCAATGGCGATTTTAGTAATTTCGCATGCAATAAAATCTTTAATTTACAAGCGTCAAATTCTCTTATTCTAAGGCACACCGATTTCTTGTCCGTTTTGACACCACCGGCTTTTGTCACCTGAGAAAAGCTGGTCGTCACCGAGGTTTCTCCGGACCGCATACCGAATTCGACCGTCAGGTGTGCGGATTAATTTTTTTTCTCCCTTTTTAATGACACCTTCCCAGAGTTTTTCGCCTTTATTGCCGCGTCGGTCCACGGGCCAAACCTTTACGCGCACATCGACGCTTTTCGCTGTAAAATAGCAGTAGTTATCGTCCTGGGGCTGGGTATCTTCAGCCCCGGACAAAGACATAAACCCCGTTATCATGGTCGTCAGAAATATGATTGTCGCAATTAGAACTATCTTTTTCATTCTCAGCCTCCTTTGTCACTGGTCTTTGAATATCATCCCTTGCGCAGCTTTCTGACATCGCCCACTCTCAATGTCACATTTGTTGAATCGAAGTATTCGGCCAGCGGGATAACATATTTACGCGAAACACCGGTCATTTCTTTGAACTGCGGTGTGGTGATCTCCCCCTGGGTCTCAAGAAAACCCACCAGCTTATTTTTCAAGGCACTTATGGCCTCTTCATGGAAGTACAGATCTTCTTTGACCTTTACGATGGATCCTTCATCGACGAGGTGTATGAGAACATCCCGGGCCCGTTTGAGATCCGCATCCAGAGATTTGGCGAGCTCCTTAAAATAAGGGGGCTGAAGCCCTGATTTTTGGTAAGTATCCAGAATCTTATCCCTGACGTCTGCCTGTTTGCCGCCCAAGGATACGGCGTGCGAGGCGAGGCGCACCATATTTTCTTCCTGAACGATTTCATTTTCTTTGATCATTTGAGTCAGCGTCAAATTAAAGAGCTTTGCGGTCAGGTAGGGCGGGAACTTGGTTTTAAGCTCCTCTTTTGACATACCCGGTTTGAGAGGATTGGCGCTATGAAAATCGGCAAGTTGGCTCTGGGTGTCATTTTTAAGTTTTTCAAAACCGGAATGGTGAATATAGATTCGATTTTCTTTGTCAACCTGGATAAGTATCTTCTTTGACAATAAGCCTTGAAGGGCATTTTCCAGCTGTTTGTCAGCAAGATTGGTCATTATTTTTAGATGAGAAAAGGAAACCCCCTGGTATCCTGAAGCTTCGGTATGAAACCCGATGATGACTTCAGGCTCCTGGTTGCCCAGCTCTTTTAAACCTTTAACTGTTTCAGGTTTGAGACGTTTATGTTTTATGGGAATCGGATTTAATACCTCACCGCCGCCGATCGTGTATATGGGAGAATAGCTGCGGATGACAAAACGATCATCTTTAACCAGAGACACCGGTGAATCAAGGCGCAGCTGAGCAACGCTATCGTCTCCGGGTGAAAGTTCATCGCGATCAAGCAAAATTACGTTGCCAAGAACCTCGCTGGTGCCGGTATGAAATCGGACCCGCGTTCGATTTTTTAGGGGCTTTTTGTTGCTGGCCAGGTAACGCAAAGAAACGTCTACCATGTAGCTCGCCAACAGCGCTCCCTGTTTGGACAACACCTCCCCGCGGTTAATGGCTGCTTTTTCGAGTCCCTGGAAATTAATGGCGGTTCGCATACCGGCTCTGGCTTCATTGGCACTTTGGTTGTGAATCTGAATCCCGCGGACTTTGGATGTGATCTCCGAAGGATATATCATGATGGTATCGCCCACCTGAACCCGGCCGGAAATCAAGGTGCCCGTGATTACCGTTCCGAAGCCCTTCATCGTAAAGACACGGTCAATAGGCAGGCGGAATAAATCGGTCGGAGGCCGTTCGGGGATTTTGGCGGCGAGCTTATCCAGGGCCTGAATAAATTCGGGAATCCCCTGGTCTGTTTCTGAAGAAACCGGTGCTATCGGGGCGTCCTCTAAAAAGGTTCCCTTGACAAAATCCCGGATATCTTCAAGGGCCAGTTCCAACCACTCTTCATCGACCATATCAATTTTGGTTACGGCCACCAAACCGTACTGAACATCCAGCAGTGTGCATATCTCCATATGCTCGCGGGTCTGGGGCATGACCCCTTCATCGGCTGCAATCACCATGACAACGATATCAATCCCGGTGGCGCCGGCTACCATATTTTTTACAAATTTTTCGTGTCCGGGTACATCCACAATACCCAGATGCTGCCCGCTGGGCAAATCCAATGCGGCAAAGCCCAGCTCGATGGTAATGCCCCGCTCTTTTTCTTCTTTTAGCCGGTCCGTATCCGTGCCGGTGACGGCCTTAATCAGGCTGGTCTTGCCATGGTCGATATGCCCGGCGGTTCCCAGAATAATCTGTTTCAATGAGAAAACTCCTTTTTATTATTCCACCGTAGACCCGCTCGCCTCGCTTTGCTCGCATGGCGGGCGGGTCTGCGGTGAAGATTATTTTTGGCGGCGCTTCCGCAGGTATTCTGAAAAATAAGCCAGTCCGACCAATATGATGGCCAAACCCGCGATGTACATGGGATTTATCCTGCCATAGAACATCCGCGTAAGAATAACAGCAAATACCACACCGATGATTGCTCTGATGAAAAAAACGGTAAGCTGATTCATTGTTTTAACCTTCCACAGGATTAAATCACAAAATGTGTAACCGAGAAGGATATACCCGTCAACCCTTAGTTTTTGGCGATAAAATATTTAGGTAATGATATCCAGATTGGCGCGCGCAGTTCAGAGGCTCAACACAATACCCATCATAAGCATATTTTTTGTGCTTGAAAAGAAAGGTCTGATTTGGTAATTAGAATGACTCTGATTTTGCGGTTTTTTGACTTCCGAATTCCGAGACCCGAAATCCAAAATCCGCAATCCACAATCGAAATATGGTGGGTGTAGCTCAGGTGGTAGAGCACCGGGTTGTGGCCCCGGTTGTCGTGGGTTCAAGTCCCATCACTCACCCCATTACATCACCTCAATTGAGCGATGCTCGATTGAGCGGTATTCGATATTGGGTATTTGGTAATGACTGCCTGAATCTGCATCAGCCCCTATTGACGCTGAAAGGATTCAATAATTTCTGTTTTTTACCAATAACGAATACCCCATAACCAATAGCACAGAATTGAGCATGCTCAATTCTGATCTGCGCCCGTAGCTCAGCTGGATAGAGCGCCGGACTTCGAATCCGTAGGCCGCAGGTTCGAATCCTGCCGGGCGTACCAGTAATTTCAAGCACTTACGAGATTTCCGTGAGTGCTTTTTTTTGTTTTAATAAGTCCAAAAGTGGGCACAATATATCATAGCTATTATTTTAACCAACTGATATCGTAACTTTATTTGTTGAAGACCGGAGGCTTTTTAATCCTCTGTCCCCCGCAACAGCGACAGGCGATTCGACATGATGTATGAAAAAAACCGGAAAGTGGCGGCAGCAACTGTGAATAATTAGGGTCTACATCTACCCTTTGCCTGTAACCCTTAAAAGTCAAACGTAGACTTGACCCGCTCTTTTTGGGAATGGACAGTTAAAGAGATGGCTTTGTAAGAAGGATTGAAGATTACATAAACACAGATTCATGTCGATGAACTGAGGATTTCAGAAAAAAAAATAACAAAAAAATTTTCGATCTAAATTGTGGAGGCATAGCCGGAACCCACAATTCAGCAAAAGTGTGGATTTCGCATGCTAATATACAATCTCGGAAAGTAACCTATTTGGCGGAATCTTACACCTGAGATATAAAAACGATATCACACTGGTTAATTAATACAGTAGCATACTGAGGAAGAGGAATCACAGATTTCGGAGGGGTTTGTTTTCGTGGGATAGCCATTTCTAAAACTCCTTCTCCGAAAAAGCAATATTTTGTCACTTTTTTCTTGACTTTTAAAATATTTTAAAATAGTTTTAAAAATCTTTTAAAAAGTTTGAATGATGGGGTGGTGCTTGTCCAGAAAGGTAAAGAGCCATGTTTTGGATCTCTTAGAAGCTGAAAAGCATGAAAAAAAAATCAGGGAAGCGTAGCGGTGGAACCTAAAATTATTAATCAAAAGGCGATATGGATTGAAAACAGAAAAAGAATGTTGCGGCTGCTCATAAATAAGCGAGAACTGACAATCAATGAAATTTCGCGCGAACTCGATATAAGCTCTCCCACAGTCAGCAAGAATAT
>JASFGZ010000398.1:0-4798 GCA_050123495.1 Desulfobacterales bacterium | reverse complement strand
CCATCGGCAGTCTGATTGAAACATTGGCCCACAAAAAACAATCCGTTAAAGATGCGTTTGCCAGAACCTTCAGGGACTTTTCAGCGCCTGAAAACCAGGAGTTATTTCGACAACTTTTCGCCGCCAAAGGTAAATGATTGAATATTGAAAATTGTATATTGTAGATCGTTGGAATTGAATATTGAATATAATTATGAGAGGGTTTGATGACGACGCTGGCACTATACAGTAATAAAGGCGGCGTGGGTAAGACTGCCGCCGCGGTAAATCTGTCTTATCTGGCAGCACAGACAGGTGCTAAAACCTTAATCTGCGACCTGGATCCCCAGGGTTCGGCCACCTACTACTTCCGGGTCAAGCCCAAACTCAAATCCGGACCCAAAGGATTCGTCAAAGGGGCCAAAGGTGTCTATAAAAGCGTTAAAGGCACCGATTTTGAAAACCTGGATATTCTTCCGGCGGATTTCTCGCTTCGCAAGTTAGATGTTCTATATAATAAATTTGGCAATTCAAAAATGCAGCTGAAACAAATGCTTTATCCATTCGCGGCTGAATACCGCTTAATTATTCTGGACTGCCCGGTGACCATCGGCATTCTGGCTGAAAACATATTGAACGCTTCTGACTGCACCCTTGTGCCGATGATCCCCACCACACTTTCGGTGCGAACCTACAATCAATTGCTAGCGTTCTGCAAAAAGAAAAGATATGATGTCGCTAAGATTTACCCCTTTTTTTCAATGGTGGATCGGCACAAAAAAATGCACCGGGAACTGATGCTTAGCGTGTCAAAGGATTTTAGGGGCGTTTTACAAAGTTTTGTTCCTTATTTAGCGCAGATTGAAAAAATGGGGATTTACCGCGCACCGGTGGCGGTCTATTCACCAGAGTCTTTGGCTTCAAAATCCTATCAAAACCTATGGGACAAAGTTCAAAAAACGATACTTTCTCCAGACAGGCATCCGTAGCCGGGATCAGGTAAAAACCGAAGGATTTGTATTTGCGAAATTCTGAAAGGAGTTACATATGAGCCGATTCGTCATGTTGTCGGGACCATCGTGTGTGGGCAAGGGGCCCCTTTATCACGCATTGCGCAAGTTTTATCCTGATCTGGCAGGCAGACTACAGCAGATCGTCCTGTATAACAGTCGTGATCCGAGACCCGGAGAGCAGGAAGGCGTGGACTACTATTTCCGGCCCCGGGCGGAAATTGAAGAACTGGCGAAAAAACCCGGATTCACATCAGCCATTGTTCGGGGAGATTTACAGGCCATCGAGATCGCCAGTATCCGGGCAATCCTCGATCAGGATAAGGACGCCTTTTTTGAGGGCAATCCTTTCATTCCGGCCAAGCTTGGTGAATTGAAAGAACTACAGGAAATTCCAACGCTTAAGGTTTTTCTATCTCCCCTTTCCCAGGAGGAGATTGTCTTCCTTAAAGACCCACAACAGCGCACCAATCTCGAAAAATTATTGCCGGATATCATGCGCAGGAAACTTTTACGCCGCACCAAACGCCAGAAAATCAATCTGGGATTAAAAGATTTAGAAAACATCGAACAGCGCGTGGCCAGTGCCATTGTGGAATTGAGGGAAGCCTGGAAATTTGATTTTGTGATTCCCACTCACGATGGCGAAGACAGCGAGCACTGGGATGCGTTTTATTACTCCATCGGAGATGCACGTAAAGCCCTGCTGGCATTTGCTGCGCTGCTTCGGGGCGAGACACCTCCAGGTGTGGAGCGCTGGGAAAAGGATCTGGTGCCTTAGAAGTCAGGTCTAATCAGGGAACTTATGCAAGAGATACAAGCACGCTATGAGTTTCGCGCATTTGCCCAAAATTTTGGTCTTATAGAAGAAAAGATGCGCAAGCTTTCTAAATTTGAAAAATTCCGGGAAAGTTCGGAAATTTATATTTTATCGGCGGAAAATAATGCGCACAATATCAAAATTCGCTATGATACACTGGACATTAAGGTTCTTGTAAAAGAGGAACAGGGCCTGCAGCAATGGCATCCTAAAATGAAGGCGGGATTCCCCATGAGGATCAAAGATATCCGGGATGAGGTGTTTCCCGCCTTAAGTGTGGCGGTACCGGAATTCAAGCGAGCTGAATATTCGTTCAATCAATATCTCGAAGATATCATTAAACCCCATCCGGATTTAACGATAGCCCGGGTATTCAAACGCCGTTTTGGTTATACGATTGGCGGGTGTATCAGCGAAATTGCCGAACTGCTCATCAACGGAGCCGCCATAAAAACCATGGCCGTTGAATCGCTGGATGTCGAAGCCGTATTGCAAGCCAGAGAGATCCTTGGATTAGAGGAATATGAAAATGTGAGTTATCTGCTGGCAATCAAACGAATACTCGGCATGGCGCCCCTTCCGGAATAAAAGCAACACACACTTCCAACCCGGCCACCGGTTTGCGCAAAGAAAAAAGGCGCACGATATCATTTTTTTTAGAATAAAATGGCTAAAGAAATCGAAAGAAAGTTTCTGGTCAAAGAGGGTTCCTGGCGTAACCAAAAAGGAACCCGATACCGCCAGGGGTATTTAAACAGCGTGAAAGAAAGAGTCGTGCGTGTGCGCACTATCGACGATAAAGGCTACCTGACGGTCAAAGGATTAACAGTCGGCGCCTCCCGCCTGGAGTTCGAATATGAAATCCCCCGTCAGGATGCCGATCAATTACTGGAAATCTGCGAAAAACCGCTGATCGAGAAAACCCGTTATAACGTTGTGGAAGGCGAATTTGTTTGGGAAATTGACGAATTCTTCGGGGAAAACCAGGGATTAATCGTTGCGGAGGTGGAACTGGAAAGCGAAGATCAAGAATTTCCCCGGCCAGCCTGGGTTGGGGAAGAGGTAACCGGAGACCCCCGTTATTTTAATTCCAACCTCATAAAAAATCCGTATAAAATGTGGTAACCGCTCCTTTTTGACAATGAAAAAAATTGCGAAACCTCGCATTTACAGACGGTGGTATCGTAATTAGATTGAAAAAGATCGGAAAATGGTACCACCTGAATCTTGCATGAAAATTAATGAGAAGTTTGGATTATATATGGGAGAGTGTAAAATGGCCAAAAAAGCAAAAAAGCTTTGCACATGGAAGAAAAAAGATGTCGCTAAAAACTTTGATACGTTCGCCGATATCGTCAAAAATCCCAAGTTCGTGTGCAAAAAGTGCGGATGGGTTTCGACTAAAAAAATGTACTTGCATAAACCGGCTGTATTGAAGTAGTTAACTAATTGCGCAAAGCTCAATTAGGTGTTATCTGTAATTGGTTATTAGGTATTAGCTTGATAGAAATAGATTTGCGGATGAGACCCATTCAATTAACGAATAACGAATAACAATTAACTATATTTGTTCATCTACTGGCTTTAGAAAAAACATGAAAACCCTTTATCTGGTCAGGCATGCCAAATCGAGTTGGAAATATCCCAACCTGGATGATTTCGAACGCCCCCTCAACAAGCGCGGCCGCAAGAACGCCCCCTTTATGGGCGGGATTCTCAAAAAATTAAAGGTCGCCCCGGACCTCGTCCTATCCAGCCCGGCCAACAGAGCCGCCATGACGGCCCGGGTGATTGCCGCCAAGATAAATTACCCGCTGGAGAAAATTCGATATAGCGAAAGCATTTATGAATTCAGTGAAGGTGCTTTAATCTCTGTGATTAAAAAGATTGATGATCGCGTGAATAAGGCCATGGTCGTCGGTCACAACCCGGCAACAAATGGCTTGGCCAATTATATTGGTGACCAGCCGATCGGCAATATTCCAACCAGCGGTGTATGCTGCGTAGAATTAGATATTTCATCATGGGCAAAAGTTAAGGCAGGCTGCGGTAAATTGAAATTCTTTGAGTTTCCAAAGAAGCATACATCATGATTGCCACTTATTGTGTTTTATTACTGAAACGACATCATTAGAAGTGCTTTCAAAACCTCAGATCAGGTTCAAGGGCCCCCGCAACACTGAGCGGGGAGATGGGGTTTTGAAACCGCTTCTAATCATTCTGCAGCAATACGGCCCAATGGCTTTTGGTGGGCGTGCTTCGTGCTTTTTAAAATTAAGAAAGGAGGAGGATATCATGGCAAAAAAGAAAGAAAAGAAAGGCAAAAAAAACCCGGCAAAGAAAACGACAAAAAAGAAAGCAACCGCCAAGAAGAAAGGAAAAAAAAGCGGAAAAGGCAAGAAAAAGAAATAGAAAAATCATCCGTCCCCAAATCGATGCCACCGTCTTCGGCTCCATCTTTATCGAAGGGCGAGAAATCGGAAATGATGTCATCCTGAGGCTGGATGGCGCCATCCAAAAACGCAAGAAAAAGCTGTCCAAAAGGGTTTACGGCACCTCGCATACAATTTCCCATGAAGAGGTACGGTTTATCTACGAAAAAGGAGCCGAGCTGCTGATCATCGGAACCGGCCACTATGGCCGCGTGGAGTTATCGGATGAGGGCAGGAGGTACCTCAAAAAACACGGGTGCCGCGTAAAGCTGGAAGCCACGCCTGAGGCAATGCATACCTGGAATAAGGCGGGTGAAAAAACGATCGCCCTATTCCACGTGACCTGTTAACGAAGATTCCCGTGCCGCATGCAGTTCAAGGGCAATCCGACCCATTCGGCCGGACTGCCCTTTTTTTTTAATTCAGCGAGAAATGACCGCTGCCGGGTTACCAACGGTGATTATTTCAATTGCATCTTTTGAAAACGATTTATATTCGCACAATAAGGTTCCGTTCCGCACACAAAGAATGCATCTTCATTTTTAGGAGAATTGAAA
>JASFGZ010000397.1:0-4815 GCA_050123495.1 Desulfobacterales bacterium | reverse complement strand
GGGTGAATTAGTCTACAATTTAGCCCGCGAGATACGGCGAAAGGGAAAAAAGGATGTTTTTCTCAAAATGATGGCAACTAAAATTCAGGAGAAACAATACTTAACGGTATAATGTCTGTTTTTTTTTACAGCAGCCAGGGCGTTTTAACAGCTTGAATTCATCCATCGCTTTCTGTGTGGAGCCAGATCGTTAAATTTTGGATTATGATAGAGGAGTACGGCTATGATTGTCATCTGTGAGGAATGTGGGAAAAAATATCGGCTTGATGTTTCTAAAATTAAAGGCGCCGCTGCCCGGTTTAAATGTCGCGTGTGCACGCATATGATCATGGTCACAAAACCGCAATCTGCGTCGCTGGCAGTAGCGGTACAGGATGCGTCCGCCACAGAAACCGCTGCGGAAACCGCTGGAAAACCAGCCCCGGTGACAGCGCCTGACACAGCGCTTGACCGATCCGCAGCCGAACGGGGCCGGGTCAAACCGGTTCGCAAGACGGGCGCCTTCAGTTTGCGAACCAAAATGGTTCTACTTTTTCTTTTCGTTCCGTTGTTGCTCATGGTTGGCGCAAGTTTGCTGTATTTATGGCAGCTCAAGCAAATGTCCGCCCTGCTCACCAAAGAAAGTACGAATATCGTCAACCAGATAGCAGAAGATAAGATTGCCGATCTATCGACTGCAGTTGCCATTCAATGCAGGCTGTATCTGCTGGCGCACCCCGAATTAAATAAAGAAGACTTTATGAATGATATGGGATTTAAAACCCTGGCTGTCCAGAAGGTTGGATTAACTGGATATACGGCCCTTTATGAAATGCCCGATGAAAACAATGTCTGGCGAACCTGGGCACATGTGAACCCCAAAATTATCGGTACTGATATGTCAACACTGAAAAAGCCGCTGGGGCGGAATTTTCCGGGTTTTTGGAAGATATATATCGGGGTAAAAGGGGGCAAACGATCCCAGGGCTATTATACCTGGCAGGATAAGGACGGTAAGTTTCGCGATAAATTTATGGTATGTACCCCCGTTGCCGGAACGCCATTTGTGATTGCAGCCACAACCTATTTGGATGAATTCACCGGGCCGATTAAACTGATGGAAAGCCGGGCTGAAATTCTGACCGAAAAGACACAGCTGATTACCTTCGCCATTCTCGGCGGCACCCTTTTATTAATCGGTATCATTGTTTCCACCTACGGTCATCGACTCACCCGTAAAATTAAATCCCTAACAGATGTCGCCGAACGAATCAGCATTGGAGATCTTGGAATCGAAGTCGAAACCAAATCCAGAGACGAGATCGGAGAACTGGCCGAAGCGATCTCGCGAATGCAAGATAGTATTCGCCTGTCAATAGAGCGATTGCGTCGACGCAGGTAACCGGAAAAATTTTATCGATGAGGAATAAATATGGTTGTTATCCCAAAACAGCAGCCGGTGCTTGAAAATTTAAATATTTACTATTTAAACGTCAGAAAGTTGCTTGAACATTTCCAGGGTGAAATCGGCACCGGCGGGGTCTATTTTAAATCTCATAGAGCCGAGGGCGCTATATTTTTCGATCAAAACGAATTGCTAAGCGGTCTTTTCAAGGATAGAGATATTGAAATTTCGGGTGATCAAGCGATTGAGCGTCTGCTAGAGGCCGGGGGGGATTATAATTTCAGTGTCAATATTTATGAAATTGGTCCGGAAGAAGTTTATTACTGGGCCAGTATTCCATCGGCGGAGCAAATTTACAAGGATCTCAGCACCGAATTTACAGACCTTGAGAGGCTTATCAAAAAGATGGGCTCTGAAAAGCTCACCGGCTATATTGATGTCTCTATCGGTAATGGCAAGGAAATTGGTCTTATTTTTCTAATAAACGGCAAAATTATGGGTGGCTCCTATTCTTGGAGTAATGGTTCTCCGAGTCCATCTAAAAAAAATCAAGATTTACTTATCCGGAAGACCAAAGAATTCGGTGGCTCCTTTAATGTCTGTCGGATCCCTCTGACAAACTCCAAAACAGCTCGTGAGCGCGAGTTAGCAAAATCTAATCATCCGGAAACGGCGATTGCGTTTCTTCAAGAATTACTGGTGATATTTGAAAAAGTGGTCCATTTAAAAAGAAAAAAGCGAACCGATTTTCAAAAACTGTTGAAACGAAAATTAGTCGAACATGCTGACCAGTATGCCTTTTTAGATCCATTTGCCGGTGAATTTGAATACATGGACAATAAAATCACGTTTTCCGGACAGGCCAGTGACCAAAATCTGGTCGACGGCGTTTTTGTGGTCGTAAAGGAAATGGCCCATGAACTGGATTTGCTATCGGCGCTGATAGAAAATTTGGATTCCTGGTCGGAAAAATATTCTGAAGAGCTGGCGACTTACGATATAACCTTCTAAGGTTATTGGAGTAAAGAGGATTTCGAAATGCGGAATGCGGAATGCGGATTTCAGATTAATTCTGATGGACATTGATACTCAGTTTTTTGGTCGAACACTAAATCCAAAATCTAAAATGTGAATCGGTTCATGGCTGGTGCAAATTTAATAAATGCGGGAGATTATTCGGCTAGAAAGTATGCGGAATTTATTGACAGCCTTCCTGCCGCCCTCTTTCGTACCACCATTGAGGGCCAAATCATATATTGCAACCACGCCTTTGCAGATTTATTTGGTTTTGACTCTGCCCTGGATCTAATCGACTATCCGGTCATTGAACTTTACCAAAATAAAAAAGATCGGGGGGGCATTGTCCAAACGGTTATGCAAACCGGACGAATCATTGATCTTCCTGTAGCCTTTAAGAAGAAAAATGGAACACCCATCTGGTGCGCATTAACTGCAAAAGCGGTTTTGGATGATGACGGTATTGTCATTAACCTGGACGGAATTTTAAAAGAAATAACGACAGAAATCGATACGATCAATGAATTACCAAAAATAGAAGGGCCGGCTGAAAATTTAAGCGATGGTATCATTATTTTCGATCTCCGTGGCGAAATGATTAACATTAATCCAGCCGGGGAAGATCTGCTGGGGGCACCCAAAGAGAAGTTATTGGGCAAACCGCTATCTGAATTTTTAGTCCCCGGCGACCGTGATCTGTTTCTAATTTTTCTGGCCGACATATATAAAATGGGTCGCAATGAAGCCATTTTATCCATAATGGATAGCCACTCAAATAGACACTATCTTAAATGCCAGGCATTTCTTGTAAAAAGCAACGGTCGGGTCCAGCATATTAAGTGTATCGTTAGGGATGTGACCCGGGTTATTAACAAACAAAAGGCGCACGCTGGAAATGAAAAGTTTCAGGGTGTTCTGGAGATGGCCGGAGGGGTGGCGCACAGTCTCAACCAACCGTTGACGATTATTAATAATTTGATCAATGAAGTTTTGTCGGAGTTACAGCAAAATAACAAAATTTATCTAAAGATCGTCAAAGTCCATAATCAAATCAAGAAAATGAACGATATTACCGATAAATTAGGTAGGATAAAAAAGTATGAAGCCATGGATTATGTGGCCGGTATTAAAATCGTTGACATCGAGAAAGCCTCCTGGTCTCGTGATAAAGAGGAAGACCGATGATAAAAAATGTTTTGCTGGTAGATGATGATACCGAAATGCTGCATGCCCTCAAAGAAGGGTTCAAGAAGTATCAGGAGTCTTTTGCAGTTGTTTTAGCCGAAGACGGGCTGCAGGCCGTGGAGCGCCTCAAAAGAAATCTCATTTCTTTGGTTGTGACCGACCTGAAAATGCCCCATATGGACGGATTTGAGCTGCTGGCGCATATCATGGTCCATTACCCGGATATTCCCGTGATCATCATCACCGGCTATAGCACACCTGAAATGGAGCAGCTGGCTCGTGAGGGCGGTGCGGTCGGTTATATTGCCAAACCATTTCTGATTGAGAACCTTGCGCGCCAAATCCTGAGGACCTTGAGAAAAGAATCAGAAGGCGGTACGCTCCATAATGTCTCATCGGGTATGTTCCTGCAGCTAATAGAGATGGAGCAGAAAACTTGCACCATCCGATTGGAGGACAAAACGAGCCATAAAAAAGGCATCCTGTTTTTTAATGAAGGCGAATTGTTTGATGCGCGGGTTAACAACATGCAAGGTCAAGCGGCTGCCCATGAAATTTTTTCATGGGATGCAGTGAATCTTTCAATTCAAAATGGCTGTGCCTTAAAGGAAAATAAAATTCAAAGTGACTTACAAGCCCTTATTCTTGAGGCCATGCGACAAAAAGACGAGGATGCGCCCGAGGAGGTGCCTGAAGGTGTCATGGAACAGCTGGAGCAAGGGGAAGAGGCGCCTGCCGATCTACTAAAAAAACTTAAGGAGAAAATTGATAACCAAATCGGTCAGCAATGTGGTCTCGAAGATTTATATCAGGATGAATTTTGGGATAATCGGGTGGCTCAGCTATCAAAAACCGGCGAATTTTTTCATTTTGGCAGACTCATGCTCGCATACATCGACAAAGGAAATACAAACGATTATATCCTAATTCCGGGTCCGAAGACGACCGTAATTACCGTTGATCCAAAGTGTCCGCGGGATAAAATCCTGCGTGTTATCAGCGAATGAAATAAACTAAACTGAGCGTTTCAAATTTTAAAAGAGTTAATTTTTTTATAATCAATGAATTCTATCGATTTGTATTTTTAAAATTTGAAACCCTTCGGGATTGCCGATCTTACCGCATCTACTGCGTCAGATGCCGTCCCGCATAGCCAACTATAGCGGAACGCCATCTTCCTTGCAGCTGCGGCAACCTCGACAATCGCTCAATTTAGTTATAACCAAACT
>JASFGZ010000396.1:0-4815 GCA_050123495.1 Desulfobacterales bacterium | reverse complement strand
CCACAATCAGTACAATCAAGATTAACCCGGATAAAATCCGTGAGGTGATCGGCCCCGGAGGAAAAATAATCCGCGGTATTCAAAGTGAAACCAATACCAGCATTGAAATTGATGATTCCGGTTTGGTTAAAATTGCCGCCTACTCAAAGGAGGAGGGTGATGCCGCAATTAAACTGGTAGAAGACCTCACTCAGGAGCCGGAAGTCGGTGCCATCTATGACGGCAAGGTTGTCAAGATTACGGATTTCGGAGCATTTGTACAGATACTGCCGGGTTCGGATGGTTTGGTGCATATCTCTCAGCTTGCCAATCGACGGATAACCAAAGTATCGGATGTCGTCAAAGAGGGAGATCCGCTCAAAGTTAAGGTTTTAGAAATCAGCCGGGATGGGAAAATCCGGTTAAGCCACAAAGCTGTCATGGAAGAAAAGCATGGACGGACCAGCCCATAAGACAGTTCTGAAAAACGGTATCCGGATTTTAACCAAGAAAATGCCCCATACACGGTCGGTTTCGATGGGGGTCTGGGTAAATGTCGGTGCCCGAGATGAAAATTTATCCGAAAGCGGGCTTTCTCACTTTATCGAACATATGATCTTTAAAGGAACCCGGCAACGATCCGCATATCAGATTGCCAAAGAATTTGACGCCATCGGCGGGCATACCAACGCGTTTACGACCATGGAAAATACCTGCTATCACGCCAAAGTGATGGAAACGCACACCGAAACCATGGTTGACATCCTCTCAGACATTTTTTTAAATTCAATTTTTGATCCCTTAGAAATCGAAAAAGAGCGTCCGGTCATTCTTCAGGAAATCGGGATGGTTGAAGACAGCCCTGATGAATATGTCCATCTGCTTTCGGGTAAAAACTTTTGGGGGGACAATCCATTGGGCCGCTCGATTTTAGGCACGCCGGAGAATATTATCCAGTTTGATGCCGATCTGATAAAAAAATTTTTCCATCGTCTTTATCAACCCGATCGCATTGTGATTTCTGTTGCCGGTAATGTGGAGCACACAAGCATAGCCGACCGGGTGGGGCCGGCTTTTGAATCCATCCGTCCGGGAAACGGTATTGCCGAGCGCCTCGCTCCCCCGGGCCAATCTCTTGTGGATCTGAACTACCGGGAACTTGAGCAGGTCCACATATGCCTGGGAGCTCCGGGATTGCCGATTACCGATCCCCGACGGTACGCATATTCGTTGCTCAACACGATCATGGGGGGCAACATGAGCTCACGGCTCTTTCAGGAAATCCGAGAAAAAAGGGGGCTGGCCTATGCGGTGTATTCCTTCATTGCGTCTCATGTGGATACCGGGATGTTTGGTATCTATTTTGCGGTTGATCCCAAGCGGGCGCTGGAAACCGCCGAACTGGTCCTAAATGAATTACACAAATTAAGAAAAGAATATGTAACTGCTGCCGAACTCCAAGGCGCCGTGGAATACACCAAGGGCAGTCTCTTACTGGCATCTGAGAGCAATGATAATCAGATGGTCCGCAGCGCCCAAAACGAGATCCATTTTAACCGCAATATTGAACTGCAGGAGGTCATTGAAAAGGTTGAATCGGTTACAACGAAGGAAATTTTGAATCTGGCCCAAAGCCTTTTTGAGAAAAAAAAGATGGTTTTAACGATGCTGGGCCCGGTTCAAGATAAAAAGCCGTTTGAAGATATCCTGTACTCCTGAGGCGCACATTCGGTAAATCAGGATCATAGTCTCCAGGTTAAAGCGTCTTGGTTTAGGTGTCAGGTGGCAGTTCTTTGCCGCGTGCAACAGCTGCATCTCTGCAAGCTGTTTTCCGACTGCTGTCCCCTGAGAATCTGACACCTGAATACTGAAACCTGAAACCATAGAGTAATGGATTCTTACCCCGTCATTAAAATTGTGCGTCTGCGCCCCCAGACGGATTCAGATATTCCGCTGCCGCGCTACATGACCTCGCAATCAGCAGGGATGGATCTGTGTGCCGCCATAACGAAAGACCTGATTCTGAACAAAGGCGAACTCACACTAATTCCTACCGGGTTTGCCATCGCGCTTCCGGAGGGATTTGAAGCCCAGATTAGACCTCGCAGCGGATTGGCGATAAAACATGGTATCGGATTGATTAATTCGCCCGGAACCATCGATTCCGATTACCGGGGGGAAATAAAAATCGCGGTAATCAATCTGGGGACGAAACCATACAGGTTTCGACGCGGAGACCGGATTGCTCAGATGGTTATTAAAAAAGTATATTTTGCCAGACTCGAGATTGTCGAGGAACTTGACGAAACCAGACGCAACACCGGTGGATTCGGGCATACGGGTAAATAAAAGGCCCAAGGCTCAAGGTCAAAAACAAAATAATAAAGAACCGGATCTTAGCCCTGAGCCGTGTGCCATTTTTAAATTTTTTTTATGAAACTTAAATTAACGAGACCCCGACAGTGCGCCGACTATAGCCTGGCCGTTTGTGTATTGGCCAGCGGCAGTAAGGGCAACGCCATTTATATTTCAGACGGCTCTACCGCCATTCTGGTGGATGCGGGCCTCTCCGGCACTGAAATTAAACGCCGGCTAAAGTCCCGGGGGCTGAACCCCAAGGACCTCGACGCCATCCTGGTTACCCATGAACACAGTGATCATATCCAGGCCGTCGGCGTCCTTTCCCGCCAGTTAAAACTGCCGATATACCTTAACCGTAAAATTGAAAAAAGAGTATCGATCGGCAACTCCACTCACGAAATCCGGACCTTCCAATGTGGTTCAACTTTTCAGATAAACAATTTGATTGTCAACCCCTTTGCAATTTCTCATGATGCAGCTAACCCGGTGGGTTTTACAATTGGGCAAAATGGCAAACGCATCGGCCTGGCAACAGACCTGGGTACCATCACGCCATTGGTAAAAGCGAATTTGAAACGCTGCCACTTACTCATCATTGAAGCCAATCATGATTCGGATATGCTGGCAAACGGACCCTATCCATGGCCGCTAAAGCAGCGTATCCAGAGCCGCAGCGGGCATCTTTCCAATGAACAGTCAAAAAATTTGCTCATGGCATTACAGCATCGTCGCCTTGAACATGTTATCTTCGCGCATTTGAGTGAAACCAACAATACCCCTCAAAAGGTATTGGCGGAAGCTTCCAAAGCCCTTACCCTTTGCAAACCGCGTTTGACCGTCGCCAGCCAGAACCGCTGCGGAGAGATCATTTACCTCAAGTAATATCCTCCCATTTTGTTTCCCAAAGAATCTCAACTGAACCTATTCCGCAATATCTCAGTATTGCATATTTCATCTGATTCGGTGCTAGGAGCCAGGGGTGCAATAAAATCATCAATCATCGGCTTTAATGAAAGCGTATATTTGCTTATCGCGTGTTGAAAGTGATTCACCTTTTTCATACAGTTTATCTAGGAAATAATGATAGAAGTCGTGACGAAGGCTATCGCGATTCGCAATGACAAACCAGTGGTTTCGGGTCCAGATAAAAGGTGAATGGTGAACATTGTCTGTTTCGAATATGCCTGCTAAGGCTTCGTTCTTATCGGCTATGATGTCGATGGATTCCCCTCCGAGTTTATCCTTGAGATGTTCGACATCAGGATGAAAAATTTGGATGTCGTAATGCAGCTCCATAGGACCCATGGATATAAAGCGGACACCAACGCCCCGCTGAATAGCCGGTTCGATATGATCCTTTAAGCGCTCCCAGGTATCCGGAAAGAGACGCAGGTAGAGTTCTTTTCTGGCGGAATCGATAATATCGGTTGCTTTGGAAAGGACTTCCTGGACGCCATTCAGCGTTAGCAGATATTCGAAACCGGACTGATCTATCATGGCACTCAGATGATCATCCAGGATTTTGAGGTTTGATTCGAACTGACTGCGTAGTCGCTTTTTCAATTCGTCAAAAGGTAATGGCACATAGAGCCCTTTCTCAATCTCAAAAACAACCTTTTTATTTGCAAGGTTACGGAGGACATCATAAATTCTTGACCGGGCTATGCCTGAAAGCTTGCTAAGCTGAGACCCGTTTGCCGGATGTTTTGCGAGCAGGGCCAGGTAGCATGATGATTCATATTTTGAAAAAGCAAAATCTCTTAGTATTGCCGCGACATCCATCTATGTATCCTCCCTATAAGTTGCTATCTATAGGACAACAATAATGCCAAGCTTCGGTTTTATCAATCTGATGATGAATCAAAGTCGAGTTCAGTTTTGTATCGGTCTATGAAAAGTAAAAAGCTATAAAAATCTAATTTAACATTAATAACGGTATGTTAAAAGAAAATTTGTGTCAAAATCAAAAATGTCTTGACAACTTGGCTGACTTTTCTATAATGTTGCTACATAAATAGCAACATATATTTAAATAGGAAGGGCCTGCCATGCAAAACACATCTATTAAGCTCTCCGATACCCCAGTTTTTGGATTTTTAAAAATGACATGCGATGCTGTCTACGCATTGGAGCAAAATTTTGGCACCGGTCATTACGATTGACTCAACATGGTTGTGAGAACAGCCCGGGGCAGCTGGATTACCGGTATTTCAATGAAGATGTGGGGTGCGGAAGAATTGGAGAAACTGTTGGCGTAATAAAAGATTGCTTCCGTGCGCTGTAAGTGTTTGAAATTACGAAGCCGGAGGTTAGCAAATCGTCAAACGGTAGTGTCAAAAAATCCGGTTCTAATTCAACGAAATGGATTGTGTGTTAAAATTCTGAGAATTCAATCGTTTTGTACATGGAGGCATCATGAAACAAGTACTGATCTTGGGAGCCGGAGCGGTGGCGCGCCCTGCGGTCGGCTACCTG
>JASFGZ010000395.1:0-4833 GCA_050123495.1 Desulfobacterales bacterium | reverse complement strand
TCCGATCTGGTCAGCAATGCATATTGGGTTGCCGTAAATTTTTTATTGGTAATGCTGGCCATAAAGGCCACGAAAGCGGCTGTGCCCATCCCGCTGCTCAGGTTCTCAAACGCAATGACGCCGGATAACATTGAGATGTTATAGCCGATCCGTGCTAAAACTGCAAAACCGGCCGTGGATAATGCTTGCAAAATCCCAAAGATCCATAGGCCGCGGTTGATTCCAAATTTAAGTAACAAGAGTCCGCCTAGAGCTGCACCCGCCAGTGTTGCCGCGGTACCGAAGAATTTGACGACCGTGCCGATCTCCGTCTTTGAAAATCCGATCTCCAGATAAAATGGGGTCGTGATGGCGCTGGCCATGGTATCGCCGATTTTATACAGCAGAATAAACGCCAGAATCCAGATGGCCCCGCTGCGGTTGAAATAATCAACCAGCGGGTTGATCACCGCTTCTTTCATTGTCTGAGGTACGCCGGCAATCACTTTTGGTTCGGGAGTTAAAAGCGTTGTAATAACGCCCGGCAGCAAACAAAATGCCATTATAAAGTAAACCTGGGAGAAGGGTATGTAGTCAGCCAGGATCATTCCGCCCCCGGAGGCCAGCAGCATACCCAGCCGGTATCCATAAACGTACATCGAAGAACCCAGACCGAGCTCTTCATCGGGCAGGTCTTCACGGCGATAGGCATCGATAACGATATCCTGGGTGGCGCTAAAGAAGGCCACCAGAATTGCGGCGACAATCATCATCCAGGTATTTTTGACCGGATCAGAATAACCCAGCCCCACGATTGAAGCCATCAATGTGATTTGGGACATTAAAAGCCAACCCCGGCGGCGTCCGAGGAAAGGTGGAACGAATCGATCCAAAAATGGTGCCCACAAAAATTTCCAGGTATATGGGATCTGAACCAGGGCGATCATACCGACCCAGGTTAAATCGACCCCTCCTTCTTTCATCCAGGCTTGCAGGACGCCCATGGTAAGCAGAAGCGGAAGTCCGCCGGAAAACCCCATAAGAAAAGCCACCAGCATTCGACGGCTAAATACGACTTTAAGCGTGGATTGTCGAATCGGCAGATTCAAGTATGCCTCTCAAGATCAAACAAAAGCGGATGTTCGCCGAAAGGAAGTTGTGCGATATATTTCTAAAAGCGCGTCCAGACAGACTGGGTGAGCCATCATAAGTATAAATGAAAAGATCGCTCCTATCCTTCTTGAAGTTGCGCTGGTGTAACAATCGGCCCATATTTTTCTTTGAGTGCCATGAGTTCAGCGCGTTGCCGTTTTAAAATGTCAAACAATCGGCCCGGAATATTGTCTTCCTTGCCGTAAGCGTCTATCTGCAAATCAATGCGGCCCAAGATATTATCAATATACAGCGCAAACTGTTTGCTAAATATATCTTCGGGATACGTTTTTTCGATGCGTTCTTTGAACAAGCGCTTTAGATCATCATACTTTGGCAGGTAACCGATCGGTGTGTCAATGGCATCCACTTCCTTGTGCGCGCGCCGCTCCAGCCAGGCCATCCAGGCTTTGACATCTTTTTTTTCTCCCAGCAATTTTGTAGAGGTCCCGCCGCGGGCCTCATCGGATAAAAAGTAATTAAGGCCTGCAAGGATCGGTTGTTTGTCGGTGGCAATTTTGGCACTGTTGAAGAAAACAAACTGAGCGTCCATATATTCACCCAATGATCCGGGCGTGAAGGGTGCATTGGCCCATGGCTGTCGCCGTACGCCGGTGGCCCCGACCTCAGTCGCAGTCGCCGCGGATACGATACAGGCACCGATGACGACGCCCTCATCCGGGTTTTTCGCCACCCAGACCGGCGGCATGGTGTCGCTATCACGTCCGCTGTAAGTGATGATGCGGGTTTCAACCCCCCGGGGATCCTCATTTTTATCCGAATAGTTATCCAGTGCGCTGTTGGTTAAGGTACACCGGGAATTGGGATGGGACATGGGAATCTCCTTGCCGTTTTCATCGACCATACCCTTTTCCCAGGGACCCTGAAAATTGACGCCCTTTACCGGCGGCGGGTCTTCCCCGTTGCCGACCCACTGGGGCGTCCCGTTTTCGTCAATCAACACATTGGTCCAGATGACCTCGGTGCCCGCATTGCGCAAACATTTCATCAAATACGGATCGCCTTCCCAGTTGACATCTTCGACGATGCCAAATATCCCGACTTCCGGGTTAATCGCACGCACAGTCCCATCTTCTGCGATCCACAGCTGCGCCAGGTCATCTCCCACAAAATGATCCCCCGCCATGGCAGAAGTGGTTTTGCCGCAGCCGCTGGGCGCTGCCCCGACCATCCAGGTGATACGGCCGCCGGGACCCGTGATGCCGGTGATGAACATGTGCTCGGCAATTTGCTCGCCTTTCTTAACATAGACCGAGCGATCCACCGAAAAGCGATGGTTGCCCTTTTTCATCAACAAGGTATTGCCCGCATAGGTGCAATTAAAACTATAGGTCGTTAAGTGGCTGCGGTCCATGTAGACTCTGGCGTTGGGCAGATCTTCGGGCCGGTTTAAACCTTCACTGTGAATATTGGTATAGAAATGACCGAGTTTTTCAACTTCCTGATCAAAATCGGCATATACATTGCGATAGAGGATATCGGCACTGTGCAAGACATAGGTCGAGCTGGATATTTCTATGGCCGGATTTGACGCCGGTGCGCCCAGCGGTCCGCGCAGAAAGAAACCGATTATCATGATTTTGCCGCGCATGATCCCGGTCATTTTATCGCGAACATCTTCTAGCCCTTCGGCCCGATCCTTCTTTAAAGCCAATGAATTGACCCCTTCGCCCTCATTGTAAAGATAATAGGTTCGATCGATGATGCGCCCCTGTTCTTCCTTTAAATCAAAATGAATCGTATGGCCTTCCATGGGAAGTGCGGCCTCTTCACCTTTTTTTAAAGAAAGCTCTCTGATAAATTGTCTATCTTCCTCGGATCCCGTATCAATAAATACAGCGTCCGGTTCACAGAGGATAATTGCGTTGGCAATCTTTTTAAGCACATCTGGATTCTGAATGCGTCCGAGCTTCACCAGATTGGACGCATCCAGTTTGGCTTTAAAAACCTGTTGTGCTGCATCTCGATCTTTAATCCCGCCCAATTCCGTTACAATATCCACACAGTCTTTATGAGGTCCCATTTGTCTTTCCCGCTTTCGTTAAATTTCAATCCAGAAGGCATGAACCTTTTTCACTTTAAACCGTTGAAGTTTTAGTCTATCATTCAAAACAGATAGGGTCAAAAAATTAATCCCACACCAATTGATTTAAAAATCAATTGGTCGTTATTTGTTGTCTGTTATTCGTGAATGGTTTAAATGGATTAATTCTAATAACGAATAACCAATACCGATTAGCTCCTAATTGAGCGTGTTTCGCTCAATTAGGGTCAGGATCCATGGGAGGCCACGATAAGATCCGTTAGCGCCCGTTTGGGCACATGATGGACGGCTTCGGCATCTCTCCAATAGCGAATATTTCCATCCGGTCCAACGGTTTCGATCACAACTTCTTCTTTGGGCTTGCCGATAGCCAATACCAGCAAAATTTTAAGATGCGATTCGATATTTAACATCGGCCTCAGGTCCTTACGGTTAATAGAGCCCAGCAAACAACCCGCCAACCCCTTTTCCCTGGCACCCAGCAGCATCGATTGCCCGGCAATGCCATGGTCAACACCGAACTCTTTGCCGATGGTGGTATCACCGAGAATCACAATATATCCAGAAGGTCTTTCGCCGGGTTCGGGACCTGGCCAGTCTTTCAAATAGCCGGCCCACGCCAGACACGAAAAAATTTGGGCATTCACATCGGGCTGGCATGCCAGGATGTATTTTAAGGGCTGAAGATTCCCACTGGAAGCCGATAGTCTGGCCAGATCGACAAGTTCTTCCAATGTTTTTAACTCCACCTGATGGTCTTCATAAAAGCGCCGGCAACTTCTGTTTGCTTCGACTAATTCGCTAATCATCTCAATCCTCCTTGTATTTATCAAATAAGAATTATTCTTCCAGCGGTATATGCCGCCGGACCCAGATTAAGACCTTATCAAACTCCTGTTTGAGTTCATTCAGTGCTTTGCCGCGGTGGCTCACCCGGCTCTTTTCTTCTATCGTCATTTGCCCAAAAGTCTTTTTTAACGGCGGGTAGTAGAAAATCGGATCATAACCAAAGCCGCTTTGCCCCACGGGGTGTTCTGCAACCAGGCCCTCACAGCGCGCCCGGTAGGTAAGGGCCGGTCCGGACGGGACTGCAATGGATACAACGCATTCAAACGCAGCGTTGCGGTTGGTTTTACCTCGCATTTCTTTGAGCAATTTGGCAACCCGCTGTTCATCGGTCGCACTCTGACCGGCATAGCGTGCGGATAAAACACCGGGAGCACCGCCCAGTGCTTCCACCACTAAACCCGAATCGTCGGCCAGTGCCGGCAGTCCCAGTATTTTAGCCGTAAAACTGGCTTTTTTATAAGCATTTTCATCAAAGGTTTTGCCATCTTCTTCGACCGCTGGAATCGGACCAAAATCAGCGAGGCTTTTTAGCTGAATTGGAAAACCTTTTAGGAGATCCTGCATTTCTGCGACTTTTCCCGGATTTGCAGTAGCCATAACTAAAGGAATCTCGTTTCCCATAACATCCCCGCTAGTTGCTCAGTCCTGCCTGTGGGAGCCTCCGATGCGTGCAAAATTAAGGTCCAACTTAGATCATGCTTGCATCTTTGTAAAGATTTTAAATCAGCCCCGGTTTGATGATATTTACACTTTAGATCTAAAACTCTTTACACTTAAAATATGACTGG
>JASFGZ010000394.1:0-4844 GCA_050123495.1 Desulfobacterales bacterium | reverse complement strand
CCGGCATTTTACATGACGTCATCGAGGATACGCCCGCTACTCCGAAAGAAATTAAAACGCTTTTTGGCCCGGAAGTTATGCATATCGTATCCGGCGTCTCCAAACTCAGCAGCCTTTCCTTTGGCACTTCCCGGGCCCGTCAGGCCGAAAGCATCCGCAAAATGTTCCTGGCTATGGCGGATGACATTCGGGTTATTCTCATCAAACTGGCCGACCGGGTGCACAATATGCGCACCTTGCAATTTCACATGCCGGACAAAAGAAGGGAAATTGCCAGGGAAACCCTCGACATTTATGCACCGATCGCAGCCCGCCTTGGAATTTATTGGATGAAGAATGAACTCGAAGAATCCTCCTTTAAGTATGTCCTGCCGGACGAATATGCCAGAATACAAAACGCTGTCAGCAAATCCAAGATTGAGCGTGAAAAATACATCGAGACGGTAAAAGGCTACATTAAAAAAGTGATGGATGAAGCCAAATTAACGTGTGAAGTGCTGGGTCGAAGTAAAAATTTTTACAGCATTTATAACAAAATGATTTCTCAAAACCTTCCCTTTGAGGAAATCTATGACATTATTGCCTTTAGAATCATTCTTGCTACGGTGCCGCAGTGCTATGAGGCACTGGGCCACATCCATTCACTATGGAAGCCGATCGATCATAAGTTTAAAGACTACATCGGGCGCCCGAAGACGAATATGTACCAGTCCCTGCATACCACGGTGATTGGACCGGTTGGTGAGCGCATTGAGATTCAAATCCGGACATGGGAGATGGATAAAGTTGCCACAGCCGGTATTGCCGCCCACTGGGGGTATAAAGAAGGCAAGCGCATCGATGAAAATGTCAGCCGGAAATTTGCCTGGATCCAGAATCTCGTAGAAAACCAGGAAAATTTTATGGATCCGGGCGAATTCATGGAGAACGTCCGCATCGATCTCTTTCCCGATGAAGTTTATGTTTTCACCCCTCGCGGCGAGGTGAAGACACTACCACGTGGTGCCACACCGGTCGATTTTGCCTATTTGATTCATACTGAAGTCGGCAATCAATGTACCGGCGCAAAAGTCAACGGCCGGATGGTGCCACTGCCCTATAAGCTAAAAACCGGCGACATCGTTGAAATCGTCACTTCCAAAAATCATCATCCGAGCAAAGATTGGCTCAACTTTGTAAAAACAGTAAAAGCGCGCTCAAAAATCAGACACTGGATAAAAGTTCAGGAGACCCAACGAAGCCTCACCTTGGGCCGGGAAATGTGCGAAAAAGCATTTCGAAAAGAACGGTTGAATTTTAACACCTTGGTCAAATCGGGAAAGATGATGCAGGTCGTCGAGCAATTCGGATTCAAGGCCGTCGATGACCTGATTGCCAATGTGGGCTATGGCAAGATTACACCCCTGCAGGTGCTGCGGAAGTTCGCTCCCAGGGTCGACGAAGAGGAAGTCGATGAATCGATTTTCAACAAATTGATCGAGCGGGTCAGAAAGAAGAAACCGAAAACCGGTGTGCTGGTAAAAGGGGTGGATGATATTCTTATTAAGTTTGGCAAATGCTGTCAACCGGTCCCCGGAGATCCCATTATCGGATACATTACGCGGGGATACGGCGTAACCGTTCACCGGACGAACTGTGTGAACGCGTTAAGAATGAATCCTGAAAGGCAAATTGAAGTGGAGTGGAATCAGGAAGTCACGGAGACCTATCCAGTCAAGATTCGAATCATTTCTCAGGATCGGGTTGGATTACTGGCCGATGTGGTCGGCAATATCAGCAAATTCGGTGCGAATATCCTGAATGCAAAAACCGAGACCCGGGAAAACAAGATGGTTGACAGTTTTTTTACCATTGGGGTGGAGGATACCACCCATTTGGCAAAGATTGTATCCGCTGTTAAAAAGGTTAAACATGTTCAGGAGGTCAAGCGGGTCGGCTAGGGTGCCTTGACAACATAGCCTGATTTAATGCAATTGGTACAGACCATCATTTTTTTAACCCGGCCACCGGAGAGGGTACGCACGCTCTGTAGGTTCGGATTAAATCGGCGTTTGGTCAAATTATGCGCATGGCTGACATTATGCCCTATCATCGGTTTTTTGCCGCATATTTCACATATTTTTGACATTTTAAGTTCTCCTTATCAATCATACACTTCCCGTTCAAATCGATGTTTCTCAATCAATTTGAGTTAAAGACAGGGCTAATACACCAAAAAAAAGTGTCTGTAAAGCCCTTTTTACTTTGATTTTTCTTTTGCAATTCTTGCTTCACACTTGGCAATATACTCAATTGCTTGTTGGTGATATCCCACATCCGGGTAGTCTGAGATGATCGACATGAATCGATGTAATGCGGCTTCATAGTGTTTTGTTTTGTAATAGAACACACCAATATTATACGTATGTCCGGCGAGGCTTTTTAGGGCTTTGCTGATGTTCTCCTCTGCTCTGCGAGCGTATTGATCTTTAGGAAACTGTTTTTGTAAGCGTTGAAATGCTTCAAGCGCCTTGCGGGCTGATGTTTGATCGCGGTCCGTCGTATCGATTTGGTCGTAATAACACCTGCCGATCTGGTATATGACATAGGGTATGGCTTCGTTGCGTGGGTGGAGCCTTTCAAAATTTTCATATTCAAATATGGCTTCTTCGTATTCTTCACGCTGGTAATGCGCATCGGCGATCTTCAATTCTGCCAAGATGGCATATTTTGAAAAGGGGTAAAAGTCTTTAAGCTTCTGAAATTTTTCGATCGCCTTGTTGTATTTCCCGTTCTCATAGGCATCCATTCCATCCCATGCGAGTTCCTGGGCAGAATCTCCCTCCTCAACTCCCAAAAATTTATCGATGCTTTCCTGAAGCGAACTGCATCCGGCTGACACCAGCAATATAATCAGGCATGCAATGGTTATTCGCCCCATGAGTTTCAACCTTCAATTTTTCCCGAAATACTGCAACTCTAAAAGTTTATCTGCCTCAAACGCTACACAACTTTGTTTAACGCTTCTTCCAATTTTGATTTCGCCACCATTCCGGTGATTTGCTCCACCACATCGCCATTTTTAAAAAATATGAGCGTTGGTATCGCTTTTATACCAAATTTGCTAGGGGTAACAGGGCTGTTGTCAACATTACACTTGGCGAACTTGACTTTTTCGCCGAAAGTGTTCGCAAGATCTTCAACCATGGGAGCAATTGCTTTGCACGGGCCGCACCAGGGGGCCCAAAAATCCACCATCACCGGCTTATCTGTCTGCAAAACTTCTGTCTCAAAATTTCCGTCATCCACCTCCATGATGCCTTCTGCCATGATTTTTTATCCTTTCCTTATCGAAATTAAACGATTATTCAATAATAGTTATATGCGGTTATATTGTCAACCTCGGCCTGTGCCCCGGTGATCTGCCGTGTGCACTGCAAAATGTCTCCCGTTTGGCGCAATCATCCGTTGCCCTTGTTATGATGAAAATTGAATTCGGTTATAGTGAAAGCTGGAATCAGTGTCAATTGGTGATTTAATACTTTAGCATTGATTTGGATTAAAGTTTTTGGCAACTTTAGTATTTAGTTGACGTGCCCAACCGCTCGGAAAACAGCGAAGTCAAACTTGTTTCTGTATTTATAAAATTCTGAAAGTCCAGTTGGCGGAAAGGTTTTGAGAATGGGGAAAAAAATTCGTATCGGTGCCCTTATTTCCGGGGGCGGATCAAATCTGCAGGCCATTATCAATGCCTGTGAAAACGGTGATATCACTGGGCAATTGACATTTATCGGATCTGATAATCCCAAAGCTTATGGTCTTAAAAGGGCTGCAAAATACAAAATTCCATCGTTTGTCGTTGACTACCCTGCGATTATTCGAAAGTTTAAGGAAGCGCCATCCAAGATAGGCCTGCCGGTTGATTTTGACGTTGATGAACTTATTGCAAAGCAATCCCTTATTGATGGCAAGCGTGATTCAAAAAGAGTAAAATATTTTTTAACAACACGCGCAATTGCCGAAGCGAAGTTGCTAAAGGAGATGAACCCCTATCCCTTTGACCTGTTGGTGCTGGCGGGTTTCATGAGAAGTCTGTCTCCTTATTTCATAGATCGAATCAATCTGGATCGCAACAACCCCCGTATCATGAATATTCATCCAGCATTGCTTCCGGCATTTCCCGGCGTAGACGGATACGGAGACACCTTTCGGTATGGTTGTAAGATCGGCGGATGTACGGTTCATTTTATTGATTACGGTGAAGATACCGGGCCGATAATCGGTCAACGGGCCTTTCCGATTTCAGATGAAGATACGATTGATTCAATCCGAAAAAAGGGTCTGGAGCTGGAATGGGAGCTTTATCCGAAATGTATCCAGATGTTTGCTGAAGGCCGTATAAAAACGGTTCAAAAAACCTTTACACTTGCTAAAGGACAAAAGATTCGGCGAACCATTGTTGACATTTTGCCGAAGGCCAAATAATCTTTATATCCTGCACAAGATAAAAGGTGTCAGGGTCAAAAAATTAATAATGGGTGCTGAGGTCTGAGGACTGAGCAACAAATTTTGCCTGGCGCCTGAAGCGCAACGCCAGGGGCCTGAACACTGATACCTGAAACGTGAAACCCTCTTATTCCGAATGCATATCTTAGCTTACTGTGACTGACGATACAAATAACGATTAAGACCACTAAAGGTAGGATCGAGCACCCACATAACGGGCGCTGTAATATTTACTGGACAGAGATGAGGTTTGAATTCGTCGCCCCCTGCCGGGTGCATGTAAAAATTTATTGCCGCCTGCATAAATACCGACATGGGAAACCTTGCTGCCACCCCTTGTGGCGAAGAATACCAGATCG
>JASFGZ010000393.1:0-4850 GCA_050123495.1 Desulfobacterales bacterium | reverse complement strand
ACCCCTAGTATTCGAGCGGCCTCGGATTGATTGCCACCGACCTGCCGCAGCGTCTGAATCAGCTTTTTGCGTTCTTCCTCCCATGAAGCAGCGCTTTGGTGGTGATTCGTTGAAGGTCTTTTGCTGTTGGCTGTGATTTTCGCGGGCAGGTGTTCTTTGCTGATCCAATTGCCCGAACACAAAACGAAGGCATATTCAATGGCGTTGCGCAGCTCCCGAACATTCCCCGGCCAAGAATAGGTCAAAAGGGCTTCCATGGCTTCAGGCGTTAGGCCGACTATTTTTTTACTGGATTTTGCGGCATTTTGTTCAATAAAATTTTGGACGATACGGTGAATATCATCGAGCCGCTTGGAAAGGGACGGGCAGCTGAGCGGAAACACATTAATTCTAAAAAACAGGTCTTCGCGAAATAATTCCTGGGCAATAAGGGCCTCGAGATCTTTGTTGGTGGCGGAGATTACCCTCACATCCACCGGGATCGGCTTATGATCACCAACCCGCTCAATTTCTTTTTCTTCTAGTACCCGCAGAAGTTTTACCTGGGTGGCCAACGGTATATCACCGATTTCATCTAAAAAGATCGTACCTCCATGAGCCGCTTCGAAACGACCGATGCGCGTCCGGTCGGCCCCAGTGTAAGATCCTTTTTCATGACCGAAAAGTTCACTCTCCAGAAGGTTCTCGTTCAAAGCAGCGCAGTTTACTTTAATAAACGGTTTGTCTTTACGGGGGCTTTCTTCATGAATGGCCCGAGCGACCAGTTCTTTGCCGGTGCCGCTTTCACCATGGATTAAAACCGGCGCATCAGTCTGAGCGACATTGTCTATGAGTTCAAAAAGACGCTGCATCGGCAGTGACTCGCCCAGGAGTCCGTGGTGTTCCTCTTCAAGCCGACAGCTTTTGCGCAGGGTTAAGATCTCCTCCTGCTGACGCACAATTTCAGAAATATCGGTGAAGGTTTCCACCGCTCCGATCTTATTTCCCTCAGAATCTCTGAGCACGGTTGCATTCTTGACAACATGCAAAGCTCGCCGGTCTTTTTTAGAAATTAAACATTTCTTGGCCTTGACAATGCCTTTGACATACAGACTGCACCACTCCTCGCCGGAACCACGCCCATACAGTTCACAGCCGGTGCAATTCAAGATTGTGCAATTTTGACCGACTAATTCATCGGCCGAGTAGCCGGTCAGCTTTTCGGCCGCCGGGTTCATTGTCAGGATATTCCCCTCTGGGTCCATAACCATTAAACCGTCTTGCAATGTATCGACAATGATTTTCCAATATTTACCTATTTCCATCAGCATGTGCTCCTTAGATGCAAAATGCGTGCACCAGTCATGGGGGGGGTGATTCGTTCAAAATTTTGATGGCCCGTGCGCTCAAAAAATTCCAATTTTATTGCGATCTAGCTTACGAACTCAGCCCATTCGCTGATTGCATCGATATTGTTGGATGGTTAATTCACATTCATTAATAGCTGTATGTTAACTGTTAATGGTGTTAACCTATGGGGTGTTAACTTAACACTTTGAGTTAACGATTACAATAAAAAAATAGGGATCTACAGAAACCAATCTAAAAATGAAAAATAAATGTCGATGATCCTGTTGTAAAGGGCTGTGACATGGGTTGCGGATACGGTTGCTCGATTAGATATACATCATAAATAATTTAAAACCCGATAAAGCGTCCGGTTGCCTGACGGTTCGCGATGCCTTTTCAAATACAACTATACCATTCCAACACTTCTGCACGGATTTACTTTATCTTGTGAGCGTCGGGTTTTAAGTGTTAACCTGTTAACTTGACATCGGTTAACACTTGCCATTCGAAATCGCCTCCGGGAAAAGAGATATAAAAAATAAATAGATATATCAATATGTTATAAATTTTAAGCAGCTCCAGATATTTGGCATAGGCTTTGCTATCTTAATTTAGCCCTGAAATTCGGTATTCGCAAATGCGCCTTCAGAAATCTGAAATAGGGATAAACCATTCAATCATATAAACCAAATTTATCGCACCAAGCAGAAAGGAGAAATCATGATTCAGAAGATAATTTTAACCGCAACGGCATTGTTTTTTGTGTTTTCCGTAACGGGTGCCAGTTTTGCTCTGGAAAAAGGCAACAAGCGTAAAGGGAAGTATACGTATCGCAAGGTTTACAAAGCGTGCTTTGAGCGCGGTGCCGTTGAATCAAAGACGCCGCCCATCAGCCCGGCTGATAAGACTCAGGCCGAATGGGAAGCGACTTTTACCAAGCAAGATTATTCTCAGTTCGGCTGTCAAGAGGAGTGGCGCAATCTGAACGGTACCCAGGTCACGGACATTTACACCTATCTATACGAGCATGCGTCGGATTCGCCAACACCGGCCAAATGCAAGTAAAACTGCGATGGATTCGAGTAGAAAGCTGCAGGAGCAACAGCCTGGCAGCAAAATATAAACCCGAAAGGAGAAAGTTATGCGGATCAAAAGATTAACAATCATATCCCTGACGCTGTGCCTGGCACTGGTTCTCGGGTATGCAACCACGACCCTGGCCAAGGATGCCGCCAAGACGGACAAGCCGGCCGACTGGCAGTTTCACACCATCGTTGACGTCGATTTTGTCATGCAACATGTTAAGGTGCCGATGCCGGAAGATGTGATGATCATCGACGCCCGGCCCAAACGGGCCAAGTATGACAAAGGGCATATCCCCATGGCGGTCAGCATCCCGGACAGCCAATTCGATAAGATGACCGACAAATTGCCGGCGGATAAAGATGCTCTGCTGATTTTCTATTGCGGAGGTCTTAAATGCAAGCTGAGTCATAAATCCGCCAGGAAATCGGAAAAGCTCGGTTACACCAACGTTAAAGTTTTCGCAAAAGGATTTCCCGGATATATGAAAGTTGCCGGTAACTATCCGGCTGTGTCCGCGGATTGGGTCAAGAAACAAATCGATAAAAAAACCAGCATGGTGCTGATCGATTCCCGTCCCAAACGTAAAAAGTATGACAAGGGGCATATCCCAACAGCATTGAGCATTCCGGACAGCCAGTTTGCCAAAATGCACGATCAGCTGCCTGCGGATAAAAGTACCCTGCTGGTATTTTACTGCGGCGGTTTGAAATGTCGCTTGAGTCATAAGTCTGCCAAAAAAGCAATTGATCTGGGTTACACCAAAGTGAAAGTATTTGCCGACGGGTATCCGGCCTGGGTTGCGGCTTATGGTAAAGGTGAAACAACTGCGGTCGCATCCGCCAAAGCTGCTTCTTCGAATTCACTCAAAACAGGTAAGGAGGAAGGCAGCGTTGATACCGACACCTTTATCAAGGTTGTCAAAAATAACCCTGAGAGCATTATGCTGATCGATGTACGGGATAGGGATGAATTTAAAACCGGTTCATTTAAAACGGCCATCAATATCCCGGTGGATCAACTCGAAGATAAAATTAAAACGCTGCCCACAGACAAACCCGTGATATTTGTCTGTGGAACCGGTGCCCGCAGCGGTGAATCCTTTTATATGGTACAGGATCTAAGACCGGGAATGAAAAATATCTATTACCTGGAAGGGGAATTGACATTCAAAAAAGATGGGTCTTTCGAGATCAAAGAGCCTGTTTCTTAAAAAATCCCATGTTGTCATGCTGATTGTTGCAGCCGTTCCACCACAGACGGCTGCAGCTATATCACTTGTTCATCTTTGCTAATTCCTACCGAGAGTTGGAGCTGAAAATGCAAATAACAGAGAGGAAAAATCCCCTTCTTAAATATATGGTTTTATTCGCCTGCGGGCTGATGCTGATGCCACCAATTGCTGCTATAGCCGGGTCAAAAGAGAAACAGGCGCCAGGACGGACCATGGCCCAACAGGCCGCAAAATCCAAAAAATTGTGGCGCACCACCGATCATTCCAAGCATAAAATCCTGCAAAAAGATTTTAGATCCGGTGACGAACTGACCCAGGCGTGCATCTCCTGCCATTCCGAGGCTGAAAAGCAATTTCACAAAACCATCCACTGGACGTGGCTGGCTGATCCATCCGATAAAGAACGGCAATACGGCAAAGCCGGCAACTCCCTTAACAATTTTTGTATTTCGACCAACAAAACAAATGATGCCGGCTGTTTGTCATGCCATCCAGGCTGGGGCACCTCAAATGAAAGTAAGGTCAACTGTCTGGTCTGTCACAGCCAAACGAATATGAACTTTGATGAGGCGATCACCGACATCAAAGAATTTCTCGAAGAAGGTGACAAGGAATCCAAGGAAATGGCACGTGAAATTCAGGCCGAGCTACGTGATGCCGCTCAGAACATTGGTCTGCCGGCACGTAAAAATTGCGGTTCATGTCACTTTTACGGTGGCGGTGGCGATGGCGTCAAACATGGTGATCTGGATACGTCTCTTGCCAAACCGAGCAAAACCCTGGACGTCCATATGGGAGTGGATGGCCAGAACTTTAATTGCACCCGCTGCCACACGACAACCCTGCACAATATCTCCGGACGCGTTTACACGCGACCCGCGGCCACCGATCGCAAAAGTCTCGTGGAAGATGATCTGGCCGAAAAGATCACTTGCGAATCCTGCCACACCGCGCAACCCCACAAAAGTGGCAAAAAAATGAATGAGCACACCGATAAAGTGGCCTGTCAGAGTTGTCACATTCCTAATTTCGCAAGAGTTAATCCCACCAAAATGTCCTGGGATTGGGCCCAGTCGGGTAAATTAAAAGATGGCAAAAAATTCAAAACCAAAGATGAATTTGGCAAATACGACTATATGTCCATCAAGGGTCAGATGAAGTGGGCAAAAAATGTGACACCTGAATATTTCTGGTACAGCGGTGT
>JASFGZ010000392.1:0-4853 GCA_050123495.1 Desulfobacterales bacterium | reverse complement strand
ATGCGATCTTTTTAGCAATTTTCTCAGCCGTCTGTAACAGTTCATCCATATGTACCACCCGATTAACCAAACCGCTGTGATAGGCCTCCGCGGCGCTTATCCAGCGATTTGTCAGCAGCATTTCAAGCGCCTTGCCCGGACCCACTGTGCGCGGAAGGGTCTGGGTCCCCCCGGCAGCGGGTATGATGCCAAGACCGACCTCCGGCATGCCGAACTGGCTATCCTCTGAAGCGATTCGAATATCGCAACACAAAGCGATTTCGATTCCCGAGCCTAAAACATATCCATGCAGCGCAGCGATGAGGGGTTGCGGAATATTTAAAAAAAGTCTCCAGACATCACGTTCGAAGCGGACCTGCCGTGCAACAACAGGTGAAGGCGCGGTAAGGAACTCGCTCAGGTCCGCACCGGCACAGAAGGCCTTTTTTCCGGCTCCTTTGAAGATGGCCACCAATACTTCATCGTCGTCCTTTATGGCGCTCAAGATTTGATAAAGATCATCTCTCATCTGGATGTTGTAAGCATTCAGCGCCTCCGGGCGATTGAGCGTTACATAAGCGACCCCATCCTGCTTTTCATAAAGCAATGTGTCAAAAGCGGTCATTGCTCCCTCTAAAACTCACCGGGCTAATGCCCTTTATATTTGGCTTTTCTCTTTTTCTGAAATGCCTTGATTCCCTCGGTGCGATCCGTGGTCGTATGTAATATAAAGTAAAGATCGGCTTCCAGACGAAGTCCCTGCTCCAGAGTCATATCCAGGCCCTGAAGGACCGCTTCCTTGGCATATCTCAAAGCAACCGGACCCTTGGCAGCCATCGCATGGGCCATCTCGCGAACTGCCGACAGGAGCTCTTCGGCTTCAACGATCCGGTTGACAAGTCCGATTCGATGCGCTTCCTGGGCATTGATCATCTCTCCGGTGAGAATCAATTCAATGGCCTTACTTTTACCAATCAAGCGTGACAGCCGTTGCGTTCCTCCGTCCCAGGGAATCATGCCTGCCTGAATATGAGGTATTCCAAAATAGGATCCCTCAGATGCAATCCGCACGTCACAGGCCAGCACCAATTCCAGCGCCGGCCCGATGGCATAGCCATTGATAGAAGCGATGACAGGAATGTCAAATTTGACGACTGTGGCCGTTAAAGACAACGGTTTGGTTTCGTGTTCTCCCCCGACTGAACCAAATCCAGCCAGATCCGTTTCCGCTGGAAATTCATCCTGTTTCCAGTTGATGATAACGGCCCGCACCTCTTTTTCTGAGGATGCAGCGGCACAAACGTCGGAAAGCTCATTTGCCAGCTGTGTTATTCTCGTATGATAGTTCGCAATCGCAGGCAAATTGATGATCATTACCTGATTTTCTATTTGGCACGAAAGCACCTCATATCGCATGGCTAACTATCCCCGGTTTTGCATTCTGGTTATTTATGGTTTTAAAAAAATCCACCCGGGCTGTGAAAAACAACACACGGGTGAACGGACTAAACGATGCCCGCCTGTTGCCATTGCACCAATTGCTCGGTTGAATATCCGAGACCCCCACGATAGACGGCGTTGTTATGTTCAGACAGAGACGGCGCTGTTTTGTTCAAATCCCACGAACTTTTTGAAAATCGAACAGGCGCCCCCGGACATTTAAAAGGTTTAATTTCGGAACATCGGATCTCTTCAAAATACTGCCTTTTATTCAGGTGTTCACAATTTACAACCTCGTCCATGTTCCTCACCGGGGTAAATGGAACATGATTTTCCCGGCAGCGATCGAAGATTTCCTGTCGCGTGTGGGACATCAGCCACGGTGATAACAGACTGTCGAGCACGTCGGCGTATTCCACCCCGGCTTTCAAACGATCTTTAAATCTATCATCCGATGTGTACCATTCGGGCATCTTGCCCTCACCAACGATCTCAAGGAAGCGCTTCCATTCCGATCCCCGCAAGGCAATCATGGAAAGGTATCCGTCTTTACATGGCAGCAAGGTATAGGGATAAGGAGCGAATGTACGGTGGCCGGTGCGCTTTCTTTTGCGGCCGCTGTAAATGAATGCCGAAACAACGTTGCCGGTATGGAAAATAGCCCATGACTCGACTTCGGAGATGTCAAGGTGCTGTCCCTTCTCATTCTTCTGCTTGGCCATTAATGCAAACATGATGGCATTTGCGGTAATGATTCCGGTTTGGAAATTGCCCAGTGAAAAAGGCGGCGTCAGCGGTTCCCGTTGCGGTTCACCCACGATGGTGCTCATACCACCGATGGCACTCGCATTGATGGCATAGGCTTTATAATCTTTATACGGACCGTTCTGACCAAAAGGGGTGATGGAAGCAACGATAAGTTTGGGGTTTACTTCTCTCAGATGGCTGAAATCCAGCTTCAGGTTTTTAGCCGATTTCGGTAGCAAATCTTCAACAAGCACATCGGTGTCTTTTAAAAGTTTCAGGAATATCTCACGCCCGGCGGTTTTTCGAATATCCAGCGTAATTCCCTGCTTATTGCGGTTTAAATAGTGGAATAACCCGCTTTTATCGGTATGGGGACTGTCTTCTGGAAACGGCCCACACCGCCGCGATAGGTCTCCGACCCCAGGTTCCTCAATTTTGATTACCCGGGCGCCTAAGCCGGCCAGAAGCATTCCGCAATACGGACCTGAAATATACCGGGCCAGTTCGAGGACTCTAATGCCATCAAGAGTCTTGTTCATATTGGATTCTCCTCTTTGCAAACGCGAGCCGGTTGAAGAATGGAAGCATGTCAACTCGTTTTGTGTTTTTTTTCTTTAAGACCCTTAAAAATCTTCTCTGATGTGGCCGGCAGTTCCTTTATTCTGACACCGACCGCATCATATATCGCATTAACAACTGCCGGTGCCGTGGCCACCATGGCACACTCTCCAATTCCTTTGGCACCGAAGGGGCCATTGGGATCAATCGTTTCTATCAGCAGAGGAGAGAACTTGGGGATATCTTTGATCGTCAGCATTTTATAGTCATGGAAATTTGGGTTAACGATTTCTCCGTTTTCAAAATGAAGATCTTCCATTAAGGACCAGCCAATACCCTGTACTGCGCCCCCTTCAATTTGTCCCTCGACCAAAAGGGGATTAATGGCCCGACCCAGATCATGGGCCGCCGTAAAATTGAGCACGTCAACTTTACCCGTTGCCGGGTCGACTTCGACCTCCGCCAGATGCGTGCCAAAAACCATCGCCGGTGAGGGGTATCCGCGGTAAGTTGTAGGATCAAACTCAGGGGAAACATCCTCCGGCCCATTATAATAACCATGGGCGACCAGCGGTTTTTTCTTCCGGTAAAAAGAAGCGGCCCCAATTTCGGCATAGGAAACCGCTTTATCCGGGCTGCCTTTAACAAAAATCTTTTTATCTTTCATTTCCAAATCATTCGGGTTGGCCTCCAGCATTTCGGCCGCATTTTCCAGCAATTGCTGTTTTAGACCATTGGTGGCCTCAGTTACGGCACTTCCGGCACAAAACGTAACGCGTGATCCAAACGTGCCCATACAGGGAAAGGTCGTATCCGTATCTGCGGTTGTCAGGCTGATTGTCTCCGGCTCAACGCCCATAATTTCAGCTGCCATTTGCGTCAGGACGGTATTTGATCCCTGACCGATATCCACTGCGCCCATTAACAGGTGAAATGTGCCGTCGGCGTTCATCTGCATCGTCGCTCCGGAATAATTAAAGCCTGACCCGATGCTTCCGCCACCGGTATAAATCATTGCGGCAACGCCCAGACCCCTGTATTTTTTCTTGTCGGCTTTTTTGGCGATCCACCCCGACGCTTCCCTGGCCTGGATCAAGCATTCTTTGAGCCCACAGCTGGTAATTTTAACCGCATTGGCTGTGACTTCGTTGGGAATATTGGCATTTTTTAACCTCAAGTCGATCGGATCCATGTTGAGCGCTTCGGCAATCATATCCATCATTAGTTCTTGAGCAAAAGTAGCCTGGGGATCGCCATATCCGCGGCAGGCACCACCCCAGTTTTTGTTGGTATACACCAGCTGGCCTTCGTATTTTATATTTTTGACGCGATAAAGCGTGGAAAACATGACATTATGGTAAGCCATGACCGCAGGGCCGTGGCTGTTATAGGCCCCGTTATCGATAACCACCTCGGCCTGTTTGGCAACAATGGTTCCATCCCGTTTTGCGCCGAACTTCAGCTTACATATGGTTGGGTGTCGCATACGCGTCGCCATAAACTGCTCTTTGCGCGAGTGTTCAATTTTGACCGGTTTGCCCGTCTTTTTGGCTAAAAGCACACATATGGCCTGGGCAGGTTCCAGATCGATTTTGCTGCCGAACCCCCCGCCGATAAATGGGGTGGCAACATGAATTTTAGCTGCATCGATATTCAAGGCACCTGACAGTCTTTGCCGCAAAGGATGCGGCGCCTGAGCATTTACCCAAATTTTAACATCATCGGTTGGACTGCATGTCGCAATACAGCAATGGGTTTCAAGACTGCAATGGGACTGCGCCTGGGTTTTAAATGTATCTTCCAAAATAAGGTCCGCCTCGGCGAATCCTTCTTCGACACTGCCGCACTCCATTGTCAATGTTTTGGATATGTTATTCTCAGCGGCATCGTGCAGCAGGGGGGATTCCGGTTGCATGGCTTCAAGCGGGTCGAAAACAGCGGGCAGTTTTTCCCAATCCACCTCAATTAATTCCAAGGCCTCTTCCGCAATTTCTTCATCCACTGCGGCCACAGCTGCAATCTCATCACCGATATACCGTACTTTTTTATTTACTAAAATCGACTTGTCAGCCCAGGTGGGCGAAATGCTGTATTTTATCTGGGGCGTGTCTTTGGATGTGATAATAGCT
>JASFGZ010000391.1:0-4861 GCA_050123495.1 Desulfobacterales bacterium | reverse complement strand
GCAAAAGATCAAAAGAAAATATTCCCCATCGGCGGATTTCACCGCAGAACTTCACCTTGAAGAAGGAAACCGGCTGCTGGCTTCCATGGGCTCTCACGGAAAGGATTTTTTTTCCGTGATCAGCGGCTTTGATTTTCAGATGCATGAAAACTACCAGGACCCGGGTTGCACCCATCTGCTTGCCTGCATCCAATCTGACATCTTGAATCTCCGCGACCGCCAGGCAACGGCCGATCACGTCAAAGATCAACGTGGACGTATGCAAGCGACGGGGACACTGCCGCCGGTTTGTTTAGACGATTCGGACACTTCAGTTCAGATTCATTGCTGCCATAGCCCGATGCGCGAGATCGAAGTATTGCATGATAACCTGCTGGCCATGTTTGATGAAAACCCGCATCTGATACCGAAAGATATCGTGGTGATGACGCCGGACATCGAAGTTTATGCCCCCCTTGTCCGCGCCGTATTTGAAGCCCAAACCGATGCGCGCCTTCGAATTCCATTTAGCATTGCGGACCAGAAGGCCCGGAGTCAGAGCCGCCTGATTGACGGCTTTTTTTCATTGCTGGACTTAAAAGGCTCCCGGATCAGCGCAGCCCGGGTATTGCGATTGCTGGAATCCCCCGGGGTGAAGGAAAGATTTAGCTTGGACCTAACCGACCTAGAGGTCGTCGAGCGCTGGATCCGCGACACCCGCATCCGCTGGGGAATCGATGACAGCAGTCGTCGGAAACTGGGGCTTCCCGCAATTTCTGAAAATACCTGGCAGGCCGGCATCCAACGGCTTCTATTGGGCTACGCCATGCCGGGGCAGAATCAGCGGATGTTTGGGGGCATCCTGCCTTACGATAACGTTGAAGGCACTGAAATTCATAGTTTTGGAAAATTTTTAGATTTTACAGATTGCGTATTTCGATATGTCCGGGAGTTGAACCGGCCGAAGCAGCTCAAGCAGTGGCGCACCGTCTTAAAACGTCTGCTCGATGATTTTTTTCTGCCGGATGAAGAAACGCAACGCGAAGTACGCGGTTTACGAAACATTTTAGATGATCTGGGCAATCGACAAACCGAGGTCGGGTTCAACGAACAACTCGAATTTGAGCCCATTCGGTTTTATCTGGGGCAGCGGTTGGATAAATTGAGTTTCGGGTCCGGGTTTATGACCGGCGGGGTGACCTTTTGTGCAATGCTCCCCATGCGCAGTATTCCCTTTAAGGTCGTTTGTCTGATCGGCATGAATTCAGATCGGTTTCCGCGGGACTTTCAACCGCTGACATTTGACTTAATTGCCAAACACCCGCGACCCAGCGACCGGTCCCGCAGGAATGACGATAAATACCTGTTTTTGGAATCCATTATTTCGGCACGTGAAAAACTGTATATCAGTTACGTGGGACAAAATATTCAGGACAACAGCCGCATCCCGCCGTCGGTTCTTGTCAGTGAACTGCTGGACACCATTGAAAAAGGATTCTATTTGCCCGGCCGGGAGATCCTCAAACAGGTAGTCACTTTTCATCGCCTGCAGGCGTTTTCACCGCAATATTTTAAAAAGAATCCCAAACTTTTCAGTTATTCTGAAGAAAACCGGAAGGCGGCTTTATGTTTGAACAAACGTGAAAAACCGACGCCTTTGATAACCGGAACATTACCGCTGATGCCGGTGGAAAAAGAGACGCTGCGGCACGTCGATGTGGAAACCCTTTGCCGCTTTTTCAGCAACCCGGCCAGATTTTTACTGCAGCAGCGTCTGGGGATTTATCTGGACAAGACCGCGACGTTAATCGATAAGCGCGAAGATTTTGAGTTGAATTTTCTGGATAAATTTCGGGTGGAGCAAAATATGGTATACTCAAGGTTGAAGGGCAGGGACCTTGACGATTACAGACCATTGCAGAAGGCTGCGGGGCAGCTTCCGCACGCCCAGGTGGGCACTTTTTATTATAATGAAATGAGCCTTGATGTTGAGCATTTTGTCAGCAAAATCGAACCTTTTACCGGTAAAAAAATTTTCGATCCCCTGGAAGCGCGCATCGAAATCGATGATTTTCGGTTACAGGTGCGGCTGCCGGAAATCTACGAACGCGGTTTGATCCAGGTACGATACGCGAAAAAACGGGCGCAAGATTTATTAAGATCCTGGATTTATCATTTAGCATTTTGTGAAGTGCTTTCACACGAGCAGGCACCGACCAGCATTTCTATATGCAAAGATATCGCCTGGCAGTTTAATTCTGTTGATCTTCATCGCACATTTCTGGTCGATCTGCTGGAGGTTTTCAAAAAGGGATTGGAAAAACCGCTGCATTTCTTTCCGAATACATCGCTGGAATACGTTCAACATGAGCAGCTAAAAGGAAAATCGAAAACAACCGCCTTAAAAATGGCGCAAAGAAAATGGTTAAGCACTGACTTTGCCAGAGGGGAATCAGAAGACCCTTACTACGATATCTGTTTTAAATCGGTCGATCCCTTTGACGCATCGTTTCAGAAAATTGCCGAAACAGTATTCAAGCCTTTATTGGCAAATTACACCGAAATCGAAATATAAATACAAAAGGAGATAACTATGGCAATCGTAGTTCAACTCCACGAGGGTGTGGCGATTAACAAATTCAAGCTCGACGACAAACCCATCCTGCGAATCGGCCGTGATCCGGGCAGTGACATATTTATCGATAACGCGGTGGTCAGCGCCGCCCATGCGATCATCGAAGTAAAAGACAGCCCGGATTCCGATGATGCGCCGGAATACTACATCAAGGATTTAAACAGCACCAATAGCACGTTTGTAAACGGCCACAAAATTTCACGCCACAAATTACAACACAATGATATGATCCGGGTCGGATGGAATAATTTTAAGTTTCTGGATGAAGCCGAAGGGAGCCTGGATAAAACCTCCAAAATTCGTAAAAGCTGGATTCCGGGAGTGTATTACACCGAAGAGGAAGATTAAAGTCTTCGAATAATATATTCTGGTACTTCTCATTAGAGTATTAAAGGAATTTATAAATCCGAAGCACGAAACTCGAAATCCGAAACAAATTCGAAATCATAAATTCGAATGTTCAAAACAGAAGTTTTGAATTTATGTAATTTGATATTCGGATTTGTTTCGAGTTTCGAAATTCGAATTTCGAATTTTATAACAAAAAAAACTGTTAACGGATCAATAGATTCAACAATGCCTTGAAATCGCTTTAGTCAATGGTTGAAACGACAAATGGATATCTCTTCACTTCTACAGGCGATTCTTGATCCGCGGCTCAATCGATCCGCATGGTTCCAGGAGATTGTTAAGCCGGGGGATATCTTCAGCTTAAAAATTATCGAAGTCCAGGACAACCACCGCGCTTTGGTTGATCTCGGAAAATTCCGTGCTCTGGCTGAAGTTAAATTTCCGGTTAAAGCAGGCGCCGAAATGCTCGTCAAGGTTAGCGACACCGACGGGCATCTTCGGCTTCAAGTGGTAGATCCTGATTCCAGAGAGCTTGCCGGACGCAAAAATGTGTTGGGTCGGCTAGAAATTCTTTCCTTTGAGGTCTTTAATCGAGTGCAGTCGGACATAAAGCAGGCGGCGCACCAGATTTTAACCCTGCCAGACCGCCAGCTCCCTCCGGCGCATATCCATCGCGCACTGGCGACACTCGATACGCATTTTGAATCCATGGATTTAAGCAAAACCGCGGCAAAGTTGCTTCCTTTGCTCAAATCATATGTCGAAAATACAGGTTTTTTCTTTGAAAAGAGATTTGCGGACATCATGAATAAATTGGTTGAACGCCCCGGGGCTGACCTGGCCAAAGAACTGATTCGGTCTCCGCAGATAAAAATGATCCTGACAAAAGATTTAAAGCCGATTCTTTTCATGCTCAAAGAGTTTTTGGAAACTCAGGACTCGGTTTCTAAATTTCTCAGCAACCGGAGTCTTTCCAGCTTCAAGGGCAGTATTGATATGCTGATAGCTGATATATTCAATCAACAAAACCGGGCGGCCCATAAGCTCGAATTGCCGGATCCTCACAATGTTTTTTCTTTTACACTCCCTTTAAAAGAAAACGAGCACAAAGCCAAATTAAAATTCTACTACCCCAAAAAAAATAAAAATGGATCAAAAGCCGGCTTTAAGATTTCTCTGTTGCTGGATATGGACACTATCGGGGAGGTGCGCACGGATTTTTCTCTGATAAAAAAGGATTTAACGATTACCTTTTTTGTTAAAGATGACAGGCGCAAAATGAAATTTGAAGAAAACTTGAGCGAAGTCAGCGATCGATTAGCCCCTTTATTTGACTATTTAATTTTAAAAACAGTTGTATCAGCGAAAAAAATTCAGGATTTCCATCGCGAAGATTTAGATCTTGGCAGTGATAAACAAATCGATCTAAGGATCTAATGATGAAAAAGAAATCCAAGGCCGTGGCGCTTAAATACGACAAGGAGAAGGACGCAGCGCCCAGAATCACAGCCAAGGGCCGGGGTTTTGTTGCCGAGAAGATTGTCGAAACCGCCCGGGCCCATAACATTCCGCTGCATGAAGATAAAAATCTGGTGCAGGTGCTGGAAGCCCTCGACCTGGAAACTGAAATTCCCGCGGAGCTTTACCGGGCCGTGGCGGAGGTGCTGGCCTTCATTTATCGTCTCAACCGGAAAATGTGACAGCGTTTTATTGAAGTCAACGTTATCAGGGTAATACGGAGAATTATGGAATGATGGAATGTTGGAATAATGGAATTTTGGACCTTAATTCGAATTAAATCGAGTATTCGTGCTGAAGTTCTTATAAACCCATTCTTCCAGCATAGCGCTTAAGCTTCACTTCGTGCCCAGTGTTCCAATATTACACTATCTTCTA
>JASFGZ010000390.1:0-4872 GCA_050123495.1 Desulfobacterales bacterium | reverse complement strand
GTTTCATCCAATCAAAATGCGACCGGCATGGCCCTTAAGGCGATTCAAACCCTGGTGAACAGGTAGGAGGTTATCCATGGACAAAAAATATGGTGTGTATATCTGCGAAGGTTGTGGAATCGGGGAGGCCTTGGATATCGAGAAACTAAGCAATGTCCCCAAAGAGGAAGGGCTTCCGGTCAAAACCTGCCCGATCCTCTGCGGCAAAGAAGGGATCGAGCTCCTGCAAAAAGATATTGCCGATGAAGGCGTCAACACTCTGGTGATTGCGGCCTGTTCGCGACGGGTGCTTTATGATGTCTTCCGGTTTGACGGCTGCATCGTGGATCGGGTGAATTTAAGGGAGCAGGTCATCTGGACCCATCCCCGTTCAATGTATCCGGCCCCCACCGAAGAACAAAAAGACGATGAGACCTTCATCGATCATGTTCAAATGATGGCCGAAGATTATTTAAAGATGGGTATGGCCCGGGTCGAAAAGGTTGAACTGCCGGAGCCCTATCTGCTGGAGACGCTGAACAAAAAGATCCTGGTTATTGGCGGTGGTATAAGCGGAATTTCGGCTGCCATCGATGCGGCCAAAACCGGTTACGAGGTAACGATCGTCGAAAAAGAAGCTTCTCTGGGCGGCCATGCCAAAGAATGGCGCCAACAGCTTCCGGGGACGTTTCCTTACGAGGAATTGATGCCGCCGGCAATCGAATCTAAAATAAATGAACTTGAAAACTATGCCAACATCACGGTCAAAACCGAAACCGTCGTCGCACGCATCGCCGGGGAACCCGGGGACTTTACCGTGACCTTTAAAAAGCCGGGTGAAAAAACTGAATTTGATGTTCCCTTTCCGTTGCCGGATGAGATGAAAGTCGACGATAAGGGTAAAGAGCTGGATGCCGAGGCGCTGCACATCAAATTTATGGAATATAATGAAGGCAAGCAGGATATCTTAACTTTTGATCCCAACGGTGAAAAGTTCGGTGCCGTGATTCTGGCAGCTGGATGGCGGCCCTATCAGCCTGAAGAAGGCGAATTTGCCCATCTGGGCTTTGGCACTATTGCCGATGTGATCACCAATCATCAGTTTGAAGAGATTGCCGCCGCCGGTAAAATCATACGACCTTCAGACGGCAAAGCGGCCAGGTCGGTGGTTTTCATTCAGAGTCCCGGCGAGGGGGATGACAAAGATTTTGCTTACAGCGGTGCAGTGACCAGCCTGGTGGCGCTCAAACAGGCCAAATACCTGCGCGAAGATTATGATGACGGCAAGTCCTATGTCTTCTACCAGCACATGCGTACCGTCGGTCTGACCGAAAACTTTTACAAGAACATCCAGCAGGATCCCGGCATCTTTTTAACCAAAGGGGAGGTCACCGGCGTTTCCCAAAACGGTGATGGCTTAATTGTCGAAGCCGACAATACGCTTCTGGGTGAAAAGGTTCAGGTAAAAGCCGATATGGTGGTGCTGGCAACCGGCATGGTGCCGGTAACCGCCGATGACCCGGTTGTGAACCTGGCCTACCGGCAGGGTCCGGGATTTCGTGATAACGCGCTTTTTGATGAATATGCCGATTCCAATTTTATCTGTTTTCCTTATGAAACACAGCGCACCGGCATTTATGCCGCCGGTGCTGTTCGGCGCAGCATGACCGTGGAAGAGGCGGCGGAGGATGCCACCGGAGCGGCCTTAAAAGCGATTCAATGTCTGGAGTCGGTCAACCGCGGTGTTTCCGTACATCCCCGATCAGGGGATATGTCCGTTCCCGACTTTTTCTTCCAGCGCTGCACCCAATGCAAACGCTGCACCGAAGAATGCCCCTTCGGCGCCATCGATGATGATGAAAAGGGTACGCCCAAACCGAATCCGGCCCGATGCCGCCGTTGCGGCACCTGTATGGGCTGTTGCCCGGAGCGCATCATCAACTTTGCCGATTACAGCATTGACAGTATCGGCTCGATGGTCAAAGCAATCGGTGTGCCTTCGGAAGACGATTATGACGAGCCGCCGCTGCGGGTTCTCGGACTGGTTTGCGAAAATGATGCTTACCCAGCCCTGGATATCGCAGCCCTCAACCGGCTCGCGTATTCGGCCGAGGTGCGCATCATTCCGGTCAGGTGTCTGGGTTCGGTGAATGTCATCTGGATCAAAGACGCGCTGGCCCAGGGCATGGACGGGGTGTTCCTGCTGGGTTGCAAACACGGTGACGACTACCAGTGTCACTTTGTCAAGGGCAGTGAGCTGGCCGACATCCGAATGAAAAAAATCGGAGATGCCCTTGCGAGCCTGGCTCTTGAAGAAGAACGGGTGGCGCAATTCCAGGTGGCCATCGATGAATATGATAAACTCCCGCAAATCATTGACGATTTCGTGGCCAGCATCGAGGAAATGGGTCCGAACCCTTTTAAGGGATTCTGATGGTGTGTGCTTATTAAGGATTTATGGCAACTTTTTGATTTCGAGTTGCTATTTTGAAAATCACCAATGTCAACGGAACGGAATGATGGAATACTGGGCTTCAAAAGGATCAGGCCATTTGAAAAATTTGTATTCTTTATTTCCCATTATTCCATTGTTTTTTTCTGAAGAGGGGCTGGCGGGTATGGTTTTGACATGCTCGCCGCCGGTTTCCAATGTTGAGGAGGTATGAAAATGGCGGAAACATATGTTATTGAGCCTGATTTAGATTTTATCCAAGAAGTCGGTGCCCTGGGGGGTGAAGACCTGAAAAAGTGTTATCAGTGTGCAACCTGCTCGGTCGCCTGTCCGATTTCACCGGACACCAAACCGTTCCCCCGCAAGGAAATGATCGCGGCCTCCTGGGGTCTGAAAGACAGGCTGGTGGGCAATGCCGACATCTGGTTGTGCCACAATTGCGGCGATTGTTCCACCCGCTGCCCGCGCGAAGCCAAACCGGGTGATGTGCTGGCAGCCGTCCGATCGTATACGATTGAGGAATATGCCCAACCGAAAGTACTGGCCCGGGCCATGAAAGATCCCAAGAAACTGCCGATCCTTTTGGCCTTTCCCGCGATTCTTTTTCTGGTAGTGGGGACCATCACCGGGCTGCTGGATTTCACACCGGATCTCAGCGAAGGCATCAAACACTGGAAATTTTTCTCGACCTGGCTGGTAGACATCATGATGCTCCCGGCGGCCATCTTTGCAGCGGCTGTTTTTGCCCTGAGCCTCAAACGATTTCTGGGCGATATCCATCAGAATGCACTGCTGGAGGGCAAGACAACCAAACAAAACATCGAAGTGGTCGGATTCATTACGGCGCTGATTCGTATCATCCCGACCATCCTGTTGCACCGCAAGTTTTCGGAGTGTACTGAGAATAAGGATCGCCAAATAGCCCACTTGTTGACATTGTATGGCTTTATCGGGCTATTTATCGTGACCAGTATTCTATTTGTGGTGATGTATGGATCATATCTGCTTCCCAGCGGACCCTTGCATGGCCCCTGGTCCCAGTTGAATCCGGTCAAATGGCTGGCCAATGTCGCCGGTGTGGCGCTCATTGTCGGAACCGTCCTATTGATCAAAAGCCGCAGGACCAAAAAAGACCAGGCTTCGAGGTACTTTGATTGGTACCTGATCTACCTTGCCTTCGGGCTGGGTGTGACCGGCATGGGTGCGCAACTGACGCGGCTGGCAGGCTGGGCAGCTGTTTCTTTTACCACCTACTATGTTCACCTGGTTCTTGTATGGGCGTTGTTTGCCTATCTGCCATTCTCAAAGCTGGCCCATCTGGTTTACCGTACAGTGGCGATGGCATATAACGAGTACGCGGGTCGAAATTTTTAATTGGAAAAGGCCCTTTTTCCGCTGAGCTGCGTTCTCCGCGGGTTTTAGCCTTCACCGTACTTTAAGTACGCCTCAGGCTAAAACCCTTGTGCGGCCTTGCTCAACGAAAAAATTGCGCATTTCCAATTAAAAATTTGTTCATTAAAAAATTAAATAAGATACTGGAATAAAAATTAAAAGGGGATAGCAGCAATGCATCCCCTTTTATTTTGGGTTTCAGGTGTCAGGGCAACGGAGACATATCAGAAATCGCTTTCTGTGATCTGTCATCTGTTTCCTGTTTTTTGTATTTTCCTGACACCTGAAACCGCGATCCATTAAAAAAGGGAGCGCCTTGCGGCGGCTCCCTTTTAATTGAACCCTGCGCTTCTAATAGAGATCACTTTTCATTCCCAGTAGCCGCTCCGTGCAGTTTGATCTCAACTTTTTCAGTCAGCCCTTCATAGTATTCGCGCAGGATTGCAACAACCTCATCACGACCGAAGTGATCCGGCAGTTCACCACCTTCAGAAAGCAGCTTTCTGAGCATGGTTCCGCTAAGCAGCACGCGATCTTCCTTATCGTGGGGGCAGGTTCGTAGCGATGCCATGCCGTCACACTTATAGCAGTAAAAGGTCCAGTCGATTTTCAACGGGGTACAAAGCAGTGCTTTTCCGGGCTCTTCAGGCTTGGGGATCTTATCAAAAATGGTCTGGGCTTCAAACATGCCGTAGAAATCGCCCACACCGGCATGATCACGGCCGATAATCATCCGGGAACATCCATAATTTTGTCGGAAGGTCGCATGCAGCAAACCCTCTCTCGGTCCGGCATATCTCATATCCAGTGGATAGCCGCCCTGGACCACATTCTTGTCCACGAAATAATTTTTGACGAGCGAATCAATACATTTAACGCGAACATCTGCCGGAATATCACCCGGTTTTAAATTGCCGACAAGCGAATGAATGTAAACACCGTCACAAACTTCAACCGCAATTTTGCAAAGGTATTCATGGGACCGATGCATGGGGTTTCTCAGCTGCAATGCCGCTACTTCACTCCAGCCCCGATCTTCGAACATCTTG
>JASFGZ010000389.1:0-4889 GCA_050123495.1 Desulfobacterales bacterium | reverse complement strand
ATTTTATAATTTTTCCAGACCACGTTGTCAATCTAGGATTGCGGCATAAGAAACAAAGAGGGGACGTTGGTGAAATATTGAAATTTGATTCTAATTGGCTTGGTTTTCAGTAAATCTTGGTGATTTTCAATCAAGCAGTTCGGTTGCAATACCTTTTGAAACAGGATCATGACGGCCGCGGTTGATTAATTTGCTCACCGCCGAAGGAGTCAGGTTCAATTGACGCGCAAGCTGCGCGCCAACCATTCCCAATTTTTCCACGGCCAGATAGCAGACAATTGACCTAGCGCGACAAGCCTCTCTTTGCTTGCTTGCGCTTTTAATGATCTCGGCGTTGATCTCAAAGTGGTTGGCAGCCGCATCAATCAGAGCATCCAAGCCAATGCCCTTGGCCATCGCCAGCGTTTTCCTCTCATAGATCTCATTGGCATGCTTGAGCACAGATTCAACAAAATCGCTGCTGCCTAAAATCCTTTCATCGCTTATTATCCGCAAATGCGATGATCGCATAGCGCTTAACGCAGACCAGCCACCAATAGAGCGTATCAACCCTCCACCCAGTAAATCAGGTCGGCGGCCAAAGGCAATTCCCTTTGAAACAAAATTAAGATAGGTTCTCCGAGAAGCGCGAATACTTTTTCCAAATAGAGCTAAAACATAAGTCGTATCCTGCCATGACTGTTTATCATTGCCCATCAAAGTAGCGTGGCCTGTATAAGGATAGACATTTAATTCTTTAATACCATCGACAATACCAGCGCGAATTGGATTGAGATGAATATATCTGAGCAGTTCCAGTAAATAAGGATCCTTCTCACATAGAATCGATTTATAGCGGTTCTGGAATACATGACCATGACGTCGATGCCGTCGGTTAAATTGCTGGGCATGTCCAGTCAACAATCGGCGCATTACCAAGCTAAGGGGCGCAAGGCCGGTTCTTAAAAGCAAATGGGCGTGGTTGCTCATCAAGGCCCAGGCAAAACAGGGCGTTTGGGTCTCTGTGAGAATCAGACCCAGTCTGTCTAAAAAATTCTGATAATCTTTTGCATCTTTAAAGATGGCTTGGTGCTCGATACCGCGAATGATCACATGATGCAGCGCTCCAGGCGCATCTATTCTGGCTTGGCGGGGCATAACGGCAGTTGATATAGCTCTATTAAAGCCAAATGTCAATATTTCACCAACGTCCCCTATTTTCTCACATGTGAGCTGATATTTCGGGCTTGCTTCGTGCGCTGCGAGTGCTTAATGTTTCATCTATTGTATAGAAAAACGATTGCACGAATAAGATTGCTCCATTTTATGGGCGATTTATTTATTTCAACTGAACTTTCGAAACTGTTGGAGGAATGATGAGACCGAAAGCACTTGTGATAAGAAGGAAAAAAAGCACCGGCATTATCTTGACCTCAGCTTTGATGCTGGTATCGATATTGGTAATCATTGCCTTTGCATTTCAGGCTTATGGGGCCGGGGCGCCGAAAGCATCGACTACAAAATCAAAATCAGCCGCCGAAAAGCGGGCCGAGGCCAACATCTATTTTGACCAGGGCAAGCGGTTCCAGGATCAGGAAAATTATAAAGCGGCTGCCCGGCAATACGAAAAAGCGGTGAAAGCCGATCCCAACTATGCCGAAGCCCACAGCAATCTGGGTTTCAGTTATCGCAAGCAGGGCAAGTTCGACAAAGCGGTGCGATCTTACAAAAAGGCCATTTCACTGGATCCGAAGCTGGCTGAAGCCCATGAGTACTTAGGCGAAGCCTATGCCGAGATGGGGAAATTTGATCTGGCCGAAAAAGAATTGCAGATTTTGCGCGATCTGGGTTCCGATGAAGCCGATGAGCTTGCAGAATTTATCGATAAAAAGAGGGCCGGCAATTGATGTGTCAGGCGCCGGTGCGCCTGAGGAGCGCTGCGCTTGAGGCGTGTTACACTTTAGGAGCGGCGCTGCGAGCCTTGATGCAAAAGACGATGGCCAGGCTGATAAGCATCGGTGCAAATATCCACAGGCCCTGCCAGCTATTCGACGGGGCTGTCGCATTGATGAAGCATCCGGCGGCACCGGCTGCTGAGCTGGCTGCTGATTCGATTATGGCTGCCGGGCTGCTGCCCAGGGTTTGAGCGCTTTCATCGCCGCTGTCATCAACGGAGGTTACCCCGTAATAAGAAGTACCCCCGCCGCTGCCGCCGGCACTGCTGGCGCCTGCACCGCCGGGATCCGTATCCAGAAATTCGGTTGCGGTGATCAGCTCGGTATTGATCTTTATGTAGATCCCACCCGGCGTTGAACTTCGATAGACATTATAACCGGCCACCGGATTGCCATTGCTGTCTTCGACCGACTGCCAGCTGATCATAATACCTGCTTGTGTGCGCTGAACCTCGATTTCGGTGGGCTTATGCGGAATCGGAATCTGCAGGGCCAGGGCCGGATCACCGAAGAGTAAAAAGGTTTTACTGATTTCCTCATATGCCGCGCCGCCATTGGCCAGCAGCGTTTGTTTGGCATCGGCGATGGCCGGTCCCAGCTGGCGGATATCCTTCTGGAAAATAGCTTCAAACAGGGCGACATCCAGAATATGCTGACCGCCCGTTGAGGTCATGGCCGTGGGCATCAGCGCTGCGATCGCGCCTTTGCCATCGGCTTTTAGGAGCGCTTCGGCCAGAGAAGGCTCGGGACCATCCTGGGGATCGAGATAACCAAAATAGCCGGTCAAACAGGTCATGTTCACGACGAACGGGTACCTACCGGCATTGGTTAAATCATCCACATCTGAAATCTGGAAGATTTTTTCACCGGCCCATCTTTGCAAGGCCCCATGTCCGCTGTAATTAACGATCAGGCTCCCGACATTGATCTGGGCTTTGATATCAGCCGTCAAACCCGATGCCGCCAGGTAATCGTTGAGATAACCTTTAAAGGGCGTATTCATCGATGCCGGCAAAAGATCCGCCGCTTCTTCATTCATGGTTTCAAAATCAGCTTCATACGCTTCGTTTTGATCATCGGCAATGAGCAGGGTGTTCTTTTGCCAGGTTTTGTCGTTCGGTGATGTCTCATAGGCTAAAATTTTATTGATCATGACGGCCGCTTCGGCTTCGCTCTCGGCCGGAAGTCTGCCAATATAGAGATCCGGCACCGCATCTTCGCCGCTGATCCTCACAAACCATTCATCGGTTACGGTTTCTCCCATGAACTGGGTAAAGGTTAAATACGCAGGCACGTAGTTTGTAATACCCAGCTGCAGGTTGTCTCTAAAGTCATAGCTGCTGTCGCCGACCAGCACTACATATTGAGGGGCCGGCGGCTCCCAGTTGTTGTAGGCATACGATAGAAAATCACGGATGGCCGCAGCGGATGTCATGCCATAGCTGAACTCATCGAAAATGTCCTGCACATCGACCACTTTGACACGCAGCCCCTGGTCCTGGCGCAAGGCCACCAGATCATCGAGCCACCCGTAGGCATCGCCGTTGGCATCCCAGCCCAGATCCCGATGGGTGATGAGGATATAGTCCGCTCCGTTGGCGGTAAGGGCCAGGTCTGCGGCTGTATCCTCAATCAGCCCTACCGGTGTCCGGCTGGCATCCGATGTGAGCAGGAGATAGGTCTCGGTTGTCCCCGGGTTGACCGGCGGCTCAAATTCCAATGTATACGGATTTGTGCCGCTGACCTCAACGTTGACCACCCGGGCCGTATCGGTTGCTTGCGTAATGTCAAATGCCACCAGGTTGCTGGCATCAAAATTGTTTATTTGATAGCGATAACCGCTGTCATGGGAGAATTTCAGGGTGTTGCCGGACGCCTGAAACATGCGTGGATAGGTGACTTCAAACCAGTCCACGATGACGGCATCCATATTGCGGTTACAGATAAGGGAAATGATGTTGTCGCCTTCTAAAAGATTAATTCCGTCTAGGGTCACCTCATGAAATGAGATCCCGCTCCAGTTCGCGATATTGGCAAAGACGCCGTTCACCTGAATTTCAACATCATGATAGGTGTCGTAGTATCCCCACATGGAAATGGTCAGGCGGCCCTGTCCGGCCACACCGGGCAGGTTAATGCTGAAGTCGGTCGGCACCGGATCCGGTGTGCCGGTCAACGCCGAGCCCAGCACTCCGTCCAAAAACCAGCGATCCAAAGCATCATCACCCGGAGCCAGCCCCATGTAGAATGGGTCTTCCTCATAATGGACGGTGTAAGTGTGGGTTGCGGCGGCTGCTCCGGCTGCCGGTGTGCCGTCGATTTGAGCCATGCGCTTGGGGATGCCCGTGCCGCCTCCGGTCAACAGCCAGTAGAGGTTATGCCGGCTATATTTGGCATATTGCGCTGTAACGGGCTGGCCGTAAAACTCGATATAATCGGAATTATCCAGGGTGTCGTCAACGTTCTCATCGTATACATGGATGGCGATCTCGGTACCCAGATTGTAGATGCGGACCTGGCTTAAGTCCAAGCCGTCCACATCCACGCCATTGTCGGCCAGATAATCCCGTGTGAGGCGGTAGATGCCTTCTTCTTCGACCAGGATTTTGTAAGCTGTGCCCTGAGCACCGGTATCCGGTGACCACAGCGCATTGACCAGAACACCCAGAGAGGAAAGGACCGGTGAGATGGGATTGACCATGATCGGCGCAGCGCCGAAGGCCATCGCCATTTTGCCGACCGCAGGGATGCTCTCAGAAGCCTCATTGGTGATCGGCAGCGGCCAGGGGGCTGTGCTGGGGGTGTCAGCTTTGGCCAGGCTGCCTTCTTCATAATCGATGCGCACCCGGATTTTGCGATAATGGCGCAGCTCTCCGCTGGTCGGATTAAAGCTGAGGGGATGAAACCGCACCTGCTGTTTGATCTGGCCGCGGAAGACAAACCCGTCGCCCAGTC
>JASFGZ010000388.1:0-4893 GCA_050123495.1 Desulfobacterales bacterium | reverse complement strand
AGGTGTCAGGCAAATAGCATGTAGCTCATAGTCAGAGGGCTTGAAGGCTGTGAAGCTGGAATACTTGAAGGCTCTGAAGCTTGTGACCTTCAAGGCTTTCTGGCCTCCCAGCTTCCCAGCTCAAGCTATGAGCTAATTTTGAACTCTGAACCTCGGACCTTGACACCTGAAACCTGACACCTGAAACCGAACTTAAAATGCCCGAACTTCCAGAAGTACAAACCATTGTCAACGATTTGAAGACGGCCGGCGTTGAAGGCACAAAGATAAGGAGCGCCAAGGTTTTCTGGTCACGTACGATCGCTGAGCCTTCCGCAAAACTGTTTTGTAATCGTATTCGAGGCAAAAGCGTATCCGCCATCCGGCGTCGCGGTAAATTTATTGTTTTTGACTTTCAAAACGGAGATAATTTGCTCATACACCTTCGCATGTCGGGCCGCCTGCATCTGGTTTCTAACAATTTGTCCCGCAAGAAACATGAGCATGTCATTCTAAGCTTTACAGACGGGAGGCAGTTGCGTTTTCATGACACCCGTAAATTTGGTCGGTTGTATTTGACCGCTGAAGCTGAAAAAATATTAGACCCGCTAGGGCCGGAACCGCTGGCAAGCGGCTATACCCAGAAGATTTTTGCAAAAAGCTTAAGCCCGCGCAAACGAATGCTAAAGCCATTGCTGCTGGATCAGACCTTTATTGCCGGACTCGGCAACATCTATGTCGATGAAGCCCTGTGGGAGGCAAAGATTCACCCCCGCCGAATCGCGGCATCTTTAACGAAGTCTGAAATCCGGGCGCTTCACCGGGCGATTCCCAGGGTTTTGAAGCGCGGATTAAAAAATCTTGGGACCTCACTGGGTACCGGTAAAACCAACTTTTATTCCATCGCCAAACATCAGGGACGCAATCGTGATGAATTGAAGGTTTTTCGGCGAACCGACCTGCCCTGCCCGCGATGTCGGACCAAAATCCAGAGAATCATCGTCGGCCAGCGCAGCACGCATATATGTCCGAAGTGTCAGGTTTCAGAAGTTCAAGGTTAAAGGACTTGTTAGATTCGTTTTATTTGTTTCATTGGTTGAATTGGTCGGTTTGAAACCGAACCAATTGAACGAATTAAACCAATCAAACCAATCAAACAGGTGTAACACCTGCAGGTTGACCGACACCCGCCTGCGCGGCCGTGACCGTTTCGGTGCGGCGAAGGCCCGAAACCTGCCACCACAAGATGATAATGAGGAGAGAAGATGCCAACCGGCGCCTGCGGTATTAATTGTGATGTATGTCAATTGAACCTGCTGGGCAGCTGCTCAAGCTGCGGATCCGGCCGGAGCCTGGAGACCGAACAAAAGTTGGCCACACAGCAAAGATTATTTGGAGATACCTGCCCCATTTTGTCTTGTGCCAAAATGAATCAAATTGAATACTGCCTGCGGGATTGTCATCATTTTCCCTGCGATAATTTTACCTGTGGCCCTTATCCGTATAGCCAGGGATACCTGCAGATGCAACAGCGTCGCCGCAAGCAACTCCCACCGGCGTTTGCACCTGATAAAAGCCCGGTGGACGTCCCGGCGCATTTTTGGGACGACCTGCAAAATAAAGATTTAAACACCCTTTGCAACCAAACCCTGTTCAGCCTGGTTGCCCCCCGACAGATGGTTTTTCATTTTTTAAATGAGGACGTGCTGGTGGACTTCAATGAACGTTGTTTGAAGCGAACGAAAGGCCGGAGATGGGAAAGCACGCAGGACCCGCTCCTCGAGCTGGTCACCGTGGTATATTTGAATAAGGTCCAAATGCTGTATCCACTGGGAAGGGAAATTGTGGGCGTTAAAGATCTCAAAGAGGCTCATTTTTTCCAGGGGCCGCACGCGCTTCAGATAAATCCGCTCCTAAAGCGCTATGGCCGGGACATGCAAGGATTTAAAGCGGCCGCCGATTATTTGGAAGGTCAGCCGGTGGACATGGCAGATGCTGCCTACCGGCTGCACCCTTTTCCACGGGTTCCGGTGTATTATTTATTCTGGCAGGGCGACGCGGAATTTGATCCCCGAATCTCGGTTTTGTTTGATCGGTCGATAGAGGCGGTATTTTCTGCGGATGCGATCTGGGGTCTTGTCAGCAGGGTTTCCACAGCGTTGCTCCTGGCGGCAGGATAAAAAAGGTGTCAGGTTTCGGGTGTCAGGTGTCAGGGTACAAAAAAGCGAATAGGCTAAAAGCTCATAGCTGATAGCTCACAGCTCATAGTTAGAAGGCTTGAAAGCTGGGAAGCTGGCATGCCTGAAGGCTCTAAAGCTTGCGAACTTCCAGGCGTCCTGGCATCCCAGGTTCAATTCTATGACCTATGAGCTATCAGCTATTTGCCTGAAAGCTTTTCTATTTCTTATGACGTTTAAACACTTCCGGGTTCACCAGATGCGCGGGTCGCTTACCCTGATAATAATCAATAAGCTGATCCACAATCCCCATGCTCATATTGTCCATGGCCTCGTGGGTAAAAGCGGAAAATGGCCGCGTTTCAACCAATACGGTAAATTTCGCCATAGTGTGCATGCTAAAAATCGATGATTCCCGTATAGTTTTCAGGTGTAATTTGCAGCAATTCATCCTTTATGTTTTGGGAAACATCCAGCGATTCGATGAATTCGCTAATCGCTTTTTGATCGATTTGTTTATGGGTGCGGGTTAACGTTTTTAGGGCCTCATAAGGCTGCGGATAGCCTTCCCGGCGCAAAACGGTCTGGATGGCTTCTGCCACAACAGCCCAGTTATTTTGCAGATCAGCATGCATAACATCCGCATTTAAAATCAGTTTGTTCAACCCGCGCATCATTGATTTCAAGGCAACGAGGGTATGGGCCAGCGGCACCCCGATATTGCGGGTCACCGTCGAGTCCGTCAGATCCCTCTGGAGTCTTGAAATGGGAAGCTTGCCGGCCAGATGCTCGAATATGGCATTGGCAACGCCCAGGTTGCCTTCCGCGTTTTCAAAATCAATGGGGTTGACTTTATGCGGCATGGTCGAGGAGCCGACCTCGCCCTTTTTTATTCTCTGCTTGAAATAGTCCAGTGAAATGTAGGACCACATATCCCGGTTCAAATCGATGAGGATCGTATTGATCCGTTTGAGGTTGTCGCAAAAGGCGGCCAGATTATCATAATGATCAATCTGAGTCGTCACCCTGGAACGCAAAAGGCCCAATGTTTTGTTGACCAGGTTGTCCGCAAAAGCGATCCAATCGATACCCGGATAGGCGACCTGATGGGCATTAAAATTGCCGGTGGCCCCGCCAAACTTGGCCGAAAAAGGAATGGTTTCTAAAAGGTCGATCTGGGAACCGAGCCGATCAACAAAGACATAAAGTTCTTTCCCTATAGTGGTGGGGGAAGCCGGCTGCCCGTGGGTTCGTGCCAGCATGGATATATCTTTCCATTCACGCGCTTTACCCCGTAAATCATCGATGACCTCATCAAACGCCGGCCTTAATATTTCAAGATAGGCCTCTTTGAGCGAGAGCGGCAAAGCGGTGTTGTTGATATCCTGGGATGTCAGACCGAAGTGGATAAATTCTTTGTAAGCGTTCAAATCCAGTTCATCAAATTTTTCCTTTAAATAATATTCAACGGCTTTAACATCATGATTGGTCTTTTTTTCAATTCTTTTGACGTTGCGGGCATCTTCCAGAGCAAAATCTTTATAAATGCTTCGTAGAGATTCAAATGACGTTTTGCTAACGTCCTTTAGGGCCGGCAGCGGCAGACGGCACAGCGCGATAAAGTATTCAATCTCGACTTGCACCCGATATCTGATCAAAGCACCTTCTGAAAAATAATCTGCGAGGCTGGCAGCCGCACGTCGATAACGGCCATCAACCGGTGAAATGGCTTCTAAGTTTGAAAAATTCATAAGCGACGAAGTCCCAATTTTATATTTAAGGAGTTTGAGAAATGGGTGAGTACCCGGAAAGTATAGGCAAATGCATATGCCGTGTCAAGCCGCTGAAACTATTGTCGCGTCATAAAATTTTGACAAGCTTCTACCGCTGGTCTAATGTAGTCATTAAGAGACTCGGTTCTTATTAATCCCGATCATTTTGAAGGGACCCTAGATGCAAAAAGCTTTAATTATCATCATCGTAATTATCGTTGCTATTGGCGGATATCTGGGCTGGGATTGGTACGATAAAACCACCAAACAGGCGCTCGAGCCCAGCATTACCTTATATTTCTGGACAGATGCCAAAGGCGATAAGCACTTTTCAGATACCCCGCCGCCCAAAGGTGCCAAAGATGTTTATACAGATAAAGGGTATAAACATATCAAACCGCCTCTGGTGGTGGTGATCAAAAATAAGGCAATCGAATTATATAAGGAAACAAAAAAGAAGCTCTTTAAAACCAAAAAGAAACGTAAAAAATAAATTGAGGATATGAACGGGCTCGGAATGACTAACCGGGTTGAGATCAGCTGGATTAAATCAGACGATAGCGGAGCCGGGTAAATCGTTGCTGGGTCTTGTTGTTGTTTACCCCGATGGCCAGTGCTTTGCGGCTTCCCACCATGACCACTAGATTCCGACCCCGCGTCACAGCCGTATAAATTAGGTTCCGCTGAAGCAGAATATAGTGTTGGGTAAGTATCGGTAAGATGATGACCGGATACTCCGAGCCCTGGGATTTGTGTACGGACACGGCATAGGCCAGCGTGATTTCATCCAGCTCACTAAAATCATAGACGATGCCGCGGTTGTCAAAGGAAATCGTCACCTGGCGTTCTTCAGGGCGCATATCGGTGATGCGACCGATATCGCCGTTGAAAACCTCTTTGTCATAATTGTTTCGGATTTGCATGACCTTGTCGTTGACCCGAAAGGTACGGTCCCCGCGGAGGAT
>JASFGZ010000387.1:0-4899 GCA_050123495.1 Desulfobacterales bacterium | reverse complement strand
TGATAAAAAATATAAGCAAACGATACCGTTTTTACCCCAAAAAATCGCCCTGGTGACGTCGCCATCGGGTGCTGCCGTTCACGATATGCTCAATGTTATCGATCGACGCTTTTCCAATATGAACATTCAAATTTTTCCCGTCAAAGTTCAAGGCGACGGTGCTGAAGATGAAATCGTCGCCGCTCTGGCGTTACTCAATCAAAGAGCCGACGTGGATGTGGCTATTCTGGCCCGTGGTGGCGGCTCCCTGGAGGATCTACAGGCATTCAACACCGAGCGTGTGGCCAGAGCCGTATTTGCCTCGGGGATTCCGATTATTTCTGCGGTTGGCCATGAAACCGATTATACGATTGTCGATTTTGTGGCCGACTTAAGAGCGCCGACGCCTTCGGCTGCGGCTGAATTGGCAGTTCCTGTTAAAAATCAATTATTTCAGTCAGTTAAAGACACATCTTCGGAACTTGGATATAGAATGCTCAATCAGGTTGAGCGTTTGAGGTTAAATCTGATCGATGTCACCAAAGGATTGTTGGATCCCCGCAAGCAAATTCAGGACTGGCGCCTGCGATTGGATGATTTTGCCTCGCGTCTGAGCCGGCAGACTTCAATTCTTTTGGGACGCAAAATAGAACGCTTAAAATGGTGGCAAGATCGCCTGGTTGCGCACAGTCCGAAATCGCAAATTTCTAATCTTAATGTAATTATTGAACAATATTTATTTAACCTTCTTAAAATATTTAATAAAAATTTAGAAAGAAAATCTGCCTGGCTGGGTGAACTAAGGGCCCGGCTGGAGACATTGAGCCCCATTGCAATTCTGGAGCGCGGTTACAGTATTACCCGGACAATTCCCGACTTAAAGGTCGTCCGGAATCCAAAGCGTGTTTCCATAAACCAGGATCTTGAAGTAATGGTTGCAAAAGGTTCCCTAACCTGCCGGGTAAAGGAAAAATCTGAAAATGGCCCCAAAAACATTCGAACAATCGATGAAACAGCTTGAACGCATTGTCCAGGAACTTGAAGGGGGTGATCTGCCCCTGGAAACAGCGATTAAAAAGTTTGAAGAAGGCATGAAACTGACCAAGCTCTGCTCCCAAAAGCTGGATGAAACCGAAAAAAAAGTTTCTATTTTGTTGAAGAACGCCGAAGGTCGGATTGCTGAAGCGCCTTTTGGCTCTGAAGACGAAAGTGATGGCAACTAACAATCAATCCGAGCGTTTCGGGCTGCGGACCTCAAATAGGTTTCAGGTGTCAGATTTCGGGTGTCAGTGTTCAGGTTTAAGAGGACAGAGGTCAGACGATACCTGATTAACCAGCGACCAGGAGCCCGCAACAGGAATTATTTTGTTTATGTTTGACTTGGCTGCATACTTTACACGGCATAATAAACGGATTAACAGTGCGCTGAAATCCCTTCTAAGCACTTCTGAAAAAGCCGACCGCATTCTTGAAGCCATGACATATTCTTTGATGGCGGGGGGCAAGCGCATTCGACCGGTATTATGCCTGGCAGCCGCGGAGGCGGCTGGCGGTGATCCTGAAGATACCCTGCCGGCTGCCTGTGCCCTTGAAATGATCCATACTTACTCTCTGATTCACGATGACCTTCCAGCCATGGACGATGACGCCCTGCGAAGAGGAAAGCCGACCTGCCACATGGCTTTTGACGAAGCCACCGCCATTCTTGCGGGAGATGCCTTGCTGACATTAGCGTTTCAAACGCTCTCTTCTATTGAACCCCGCAAAGCGAAACAGGCCGAAAGATGGTTGCGCGTCATTCAACTGATTTCGCATGCGGCCGGTTATTGTGGTATGATTCAGGGTCAAATGCTGGATATCGCTTCGGAAGGAGAACAACTGACCTTGGCTGAGTTGAAATCCATGCATCACTTAAAAACCGGTGCCTTAATCGTAGCATCCATAAGCAGCGGGGCGGTACTGGGCGGTTTAAATTCGACCCGGATTTCAATGCTGCAAAGCTATGCTCAAAACATTGGCCTTGCTTTTCAGGTTACTGATGATATTTTAAATGTTGAGGGTGATCCTGAAATTATGGGCAAGGCAGTGGGAACCGATAAACTTCGCAATAAAGTGACCTACCCTTCCCTTCTGGGCCTTGAGGAATCTAAAGATTTTGCGCGCCAGTTGGTAGAAGACGCATTGCAAGCACTCGAATCCTTTGATCAGAAAGCTGAACCCTTGCGCGCCATTGCGAAATATATCGTAAACAGAGAGAAATAAGATAAACGTTTGGGGAGAAAAATTGAGTTTTTTAGAACAGATAAATTCACCGGCTGATTTGAAGAAAATTCCCCGTGACGATCTTCCGGAACTGGCAGAAGAAATTCGCAAACGAATTGTTGACGTGGTATCCAAAACCGGCGGCCATCTGGCCCCGAGCTTGGGGGCTGTAGAACTGGCGATTGCGATTCATTATGTTTTTGATACCCCCCGGGATAAGGTCATCTGGGATGTCGGTCATCAGGCCTATGCTCACAAACTGCTCACCGGTCGGCGCGATCAATTTCATACCCTTCGTCAGTTTAATGGGATTTCCGGATTTACCCGACGCAGCGAAAGCACCTATGATACCTTTACAACGGGACACAGCAGCACCTCCATTTCCGCCAGTCTTGGTGTTGCTTGCGCGAAAGATTTAAAAGAGGAAGATGCGAAGGTCATTGCGGTCATCGGTGACGGCTCCATGACCGCCGGAATCGCCTATGAAGGACTCAACCAGGCAGGGGATACCCATAGGGATAAAAACCTGATTGTTATCCTCAATGATAATGAGATGTCCATATCTCGCAATGTCGGCGCCCTATCCTCTTTTCTGAGCCGCAAGTTTTCCGGCAAGAAAGTGCAGGAATTGAGAAAAGAGCTGGGTGACTTTCTCAAATGGCTGCCTAAATTCGGAGACGATATTTATCAGCTGGCGAAAAGAACCGAAGAAAGCCTCAAAACCTTCGTTACTCCGGGAATGCTGTTTGAAGCCTTTAATTTTGAGTATTTCGGTCCGATTGATGGACACAAATTGAATCATTTAATTGATATATTAAATAACATCAATTACCTCAATGAGCCGGTTCTATTGCATGTCTCGACCCGTAAAGGCAAAGGATATCCGCCGGCTGAAAAGAATCCGGTTTATTTTCACGGCTGCACCCAGTTTGAAGTCGAAACGGGCGACTGTTTGGACAGGAAAAGCCCCAATCCTTCCTATACCCAGGTGTTTGGCGATGCGATGGTCCAACTGGCAAAAGAAGATGAAAAAATCATTGCCGTGACGGCCGCCATGCCGGAGGGAACGGGTTTGGCGAAATTTTCAGAGTTGTTTCCGGAAAGATTTTTTGATGTGGGCATTGCGGAACAGCATGGTGTCACCTTTGCCGCCGGCCTGGCCACTGAAGGCCTAAAGCCGGTGGTTGCCATTTACTCCACCTTTTTACAGCGGGCATATGATCAAATTTTACATGACGTGTGTCTCGAGTCTTTACATGTCGTATTCGCTATTGATCGGGGCGGTATTGTCGGAGAAGACGGTTCGACCCATCATGGCCTCTTTGACCTGAGCTATCTTAGAAATTTGCCCAATATGGTCGTCATGGCGCCTAAAGATGAGAATGAGATGCGCCGGATGCTTATTACCGCTTTGCAACATAATGGACCGATTGCCTTCCGATATCCCCGCGGATCCGGCACAGGGGCTATTTTAGATAAGGACATTGAACCCATTCCGATCGGCAAAGCGCAACTATTGAAGGAAGGTGAAGACGTGCTTGTTTTGGCCATTGGCCGAACGGTTTATGAGGCATTGAATGCCCATGCCGAGTTGTCCGAACAGGGCATTTCAGCGGCTGTGGTGAACTGCCGCTTCATAAAGCCCCTGGACATCGAACTTATTCAGCGTCTGGTGAAAAAGATTCCGCGAATCATTACCATAGAGGAAAATGTTCGCCAGGGCGGATTTGGCAGTGCGGTTTTAGAAGCCCTCAATGACACCGGCCTCACCGGTTTTCAGCTGGAACGCATCGGCATTTCGGATACATTTGTCGAGCACGGCCCGCAAAATCTTCTCAGATCCAAATACGGTATTGATGCTGCAGCCGTTGTCGAAACCGCTAATCATCTGGTGACCTCGCCCGGCAATCGGCTTGACGAATGGCCGAACAGCCAGGCAGTCTGATCAGCCGTTAGCCTGACTGATTCCTGGATCTAATTCTCCATACATGAAATTTCATTTAGTTTTAAAAATTTTGAGACGTTAATCCTTTAATCCGCTTATTCTCATCTGTATCAAGTGCCTCAAAAAAAACACAGACTTGATGTGATACTTGTCGCCAAAGGACTGGCTCAAAGTCGCCAGCGGGCGCAGGCCATGATCATGGCGGGAAAAGTTCTGGTCAATGAGGGTCTTATCGACAAGCCCGGCTTTCATGTTTCACCCCATGACACGGTTGAACTCAAGGCAACGGATATGCCCTATGTCAGTAGAGGCGGCCTTAAACTCGAGGCGGCCTTGCATGAATTACAGCTGGACGTGACGGGTTCGCTCTGTATCGATGTGGGGGCTTCCACCGGAGGATTTACCGATTGTCTTTTGCAGCACGGTGCTGAACGCGTCTACGCGGTGGATGTAGGTTACGGGCAGCTGGCCTGGAAGCTTCGCCAGGACCCGCGCGTCATTGTTATCGAACGAACCAATGTCCGCCATATGGCAGACGATAGGATACCGGCGCCGGTAGATCTGGTTACCATTGATGTTGCCTTTATTTCGCTTAAAATCGTTGTGCCGGTCATCGTTAAGTTCTTGAAACCCGATGGATCTATCCTCGCACTGATCAAACCTCAGTTCGAAGTCGGTAAAAACCGGGTCGGTAAAGGCGGCGTTGTGAAGGA
>JASFGZ010000386.1:0-4914 GCA_050123495.1 Desulfobacterales bacterium | reverse complement strand
TGGATTTTTCCGGATTATTTATGGTGGACTTTGTGGCCGGAAATTTTTTAATCTGGGTGGAAGGTAATTTTTTTTCAAATTCGAGCAATGTTTTTTCAACTGCGCTTACCAACCCTCTGGCACCGGTGTTTTCAGCAAAGGCCAGCTTAGCCAGCATTTTTAGCAGGTGGTCTTCAAACTTGATCTCGATGTCGTAAGCCGCAAAATCCAGTTTTTTGCCAAGCAGGATGGGGTTGTTGGGATTCTTCAAAATATCATATAAATCTTGCTCGGTTAGATGTTCAAATACCGCGCGCACCGGCAGCCGCCCGACGAATTCGGACTCAAATCCAAATTTAATTAAATCTTCAGACTTGATATTCTTGAGGACATCGATTTGCTTCTGGGAGTCTTTGATGCGCGCACCAAAACCAATTTCCTGTTTGGCAAGACGCTTTTCAATGATCGGCACCAGGTCCGTAAAGGCGCCGCTCATGATAAAGAGAATATTTGCGGTATTGACCGATTGTTTTTCGCGTTTTCCGGTTTTACGAAATCTTTCGATTTCCTGGATCATGGAAATGGGATCATGGGGGACCTTCAGATCTACTTCGGTTTCTTCCATGGGCTTGAGCAGCGCGCGCTGCACACCGGTGCGCGATACATCGGCACCGATGATGTTGCGACTCGAAGAAATCTTGTCGATTTCATCGATATAGATAATTCCGTTTTCAGCTAATTCGATGTCATTATCAGCTTCCCTGACCAGGTCCCGCACCAGATCTTCGACATCGCCGCCCACATAGCCGGTTTCGCTGAATTTGGTGGCGTCGCCCTTGACAAACGGCACACCAATTTTATTGGCAATCAGTTTGATGATGTAGGTTTTGCCCACACCGGTCGGCCCGATCATCAGCACGTTGTTTTTAATATTGCCAACTCTGGTCGCCGGACCTGCATTTCCAGGCCCGTCACCTGCCCGTTTGATACGATTGAAGTGTGTACAAATTTTCGTCGCCAAAATCGCTTTGGCACTGTCCTGTTTGACGACAAATTGATCCAGATAGGCGATTAACTCCTCGGGTTTCAGATCAAAATTAATTTCTTTCTTGCGCCTGGGCGGCTCTTTGATCTTATCAATGGCGCCTTCTTTGGGCAAAACCATGGGTGTTACGATTTTGACGTTATCGCCGAATTTTTTGGACAAAAATTCACCGATTTCTTTTTCCAATTCTTTGGGATCCGGTATGTTTTTTTCATGTGCTTTCATATATTAAATTATAACCATACCTAACGGCATATGCAAGCAAGGCGTCAGGCCGTCTCACCCCCGGATAACAAACAAATGATATTCTCTTAAATTTAAATTTGAAAAAGAATCTTCATCTGTTATATTAAACAAAACCATAATTATATTTTACTATCAAATCCGTGACGAAAGGAGCCGAAATGCTAAAAAAAGATAAAAAACCAGATGATGACAAAGGCTTTGCTTTTGACAAGACCGCAGAGCAAAAAACGCTTTCACCGATTCCGAGCCGAGAAACAACGGCGGAAAAAACAGTTATTGGTGAAAAAATCTCCATCGAAGGCAACATTCATGGAGACGAACATCTTATCATTGAGGGTTCTATGAAAGGCAACATAGAGATGGACAAGCATAATTTTTCGGTTGGTTCAAGAGGACGGGTAGAAGGCGAAATCAATGCTCAGAGTGTAAGGATAAGCGGTCAAATGATTGGAAATATCAAGACGAAAGGCAAGGTCGAAATCACCAAAGAGGCCGATTTTATGGGCGACATTAGAGCAAAAAGCATCTCGGTGGAAGATGGTGCCTATTTTAAGGGTTCCATCGAACTTGAACGCGAGCCCCATAGAAAGACAGCATCGACCGGAGAATCGACAGCCCTTAAAACTTCCCAGCCGATTCATGAGCCGAAGACCCCGACGGCCGAAGTAGCTGATAAGGAGAAGTGATTTTTGGTAACCCCAACTGTACAGGCTGATCGTTTTTCAGATACGGGTCCTTCCCTCGGTGACTTTACGAGCGTATTACTTCAAACATACGTCGAAATCCTTGAGCAATCCGAAACGGCTCAGGTGCTTGATCTAGGACCCGTTTGTGAAGAAAACATCATCTATTTTGCACGACGCGTGCAGCGGTTTCATGTCTGTGACATGTTTTTGCGGCTGAACCGGAACCAGCGTGAAGATCAGCCATCTAGAAAGGTTTGGGAACATTTAGACTATGCTTCTCATAGTTTCGATGGAATCAACCTGTGGGATTTTATCGATCATTTAAATGATGATGAAGTCGGCAGATTGGTGGGCCTTTGTCATACCATGCTCAAACCAAGGGGAATGATGATAATAACCAGCTTTGAAGAGCAATCAGCAGCATCACCAATTTATTCGTTTGTCATACAGGATCGCTATCGGCTAACTTTTCGTCTTCAGAATCACCTGGATCTGCCCTGGTATTACCGCAGCAACAGAGCCCTGACACACATGCTGTCAGCATTTCATTCCGTTAAGTCTTTCCTTTATCGAAATGGTATAAGGGAATTTCTGTGCAGGCGTAATTAGAACCCATCTCAATCCGCCTCCGGCGGACGCAACCAGCCAACCTGAGATGGTGATCCACCTTTTTGAGATGGGTTTACGTGTATCTTTTAGACATAAGATGGGTCATGATCTTGCTTGAAAATAGCTAGAAGTTGTTTCAAAACCTCAGATCAGGTTCAAGGGCTCCCGCTGAAGCGGGATTACATATCTGATCTAAACAAATTAATGTATGCATAAAGGCGTCCCGCGGAATGAAAACGGAGCGTACACGTTAGTACGTGAGTATTTCAATTTGCGGGACAACGCAGCCATTGGGCCTCAGATGGGGTTTTAAAACCACTTCTAGACACTGGCTTGATTCAATTGTTCGATCACAGAGGGATCCAGCCCAATAGTTGCTGCTTCAATCAATTCGTTTAATTGCTCAAGATTAGTGGCGCTGGCAATCGGGGCCGTAATGGTCGGTTGAGAAATCAGCCAGGCAAGAGCGACTTTTGCGGGAGTCATATTATGCTGTTGCGCCACCCTGTCCAGAGCTTCGACGATTCGGAATCCGCGCGCGTTGAGATATTTTTCGACGATATTGCCGCGAGCGCTTTTTGCCAGATCGTCTTTGGATCGATACTTGCCGGTGAGGAAACCGCTGGCCAGGGAAAAGTAGCTGATCACACCCAGACCCTTTTCCCGGCAAAGCGGCTCGAGCTCCTTTTCATAATCCACACGATCATAGAGATTGAATAAGGGCTGCAGGCACTCATAGCGGGGGTAGCCGGTTTGTTCGCTGACCTCCAGGGACTCAGCCAGACGCTGCGCACTGTAGTTGGACGCACCGATGGCCCGAACCTTTCCCTGTCTGATCAATTGGTCATAGGTTTCCAGGGTTTCTTCAAAAGGGGTTTCCGGATCGTCGTCGTGTGACTGATATAAATCAATGTAATCCGTCTGCAACCGCTGGAGCGAATCCTCAACCGCTTGCAGTATATAGGCTTTTGAAAGTCCCTGGCTGTTGGGTCCCATTTCCTTTCCAACTTTGGTGGCGATGATCACCTTTGCGCGGTTTCCGCTGCGCTTCAGCCATTTGCCGATAATCGTTTCTGATTCACCGCCTTTGTGACCTTGAACCCACGTTGAATAGACGTCTGCCGTATCTATCAGATTAAAGCCGGCGTCAACAAACGCATCGAGCAACGCGAACGAAGTGGTTTCATCAACCGTCCAGCCGAAGACGTTACCGCCAAATGCCAATGGCGCAACTTCCAATCCGGATTTGCCGAGCTTACGCTTTTCCATCTATTGTTTCCTCCAGCAGTTAATTTATATCTCTAAAATGCCCATTACAAACAAATAAGACGGCCAAAACGGTTTGACAATAGGGTCAAAATATTATTTTTCAGGCGACATGAGGCACAGATTTGATTTTGTTTCTCAGGGTCAAAGCCTAAATAGTGAATGCATGTATGATTTCTGAATTTTAATTCACAAATGAACCCATTAATTTCATTAATGTATTTGTCGTTTTCCAGCTGAAACTGGCAAGCGCATATTTTTGCCTTTAATAGGGCTTTAATAAATCAATATGCCCATGAGCGTTCCTCTTTCCCACCATCGCGGTTTGCGTTTCTGCTGATAAGCCATATATTCATCCGTGTTGTTTAGAACCTCAAAAGGAGGTGCCATGATGCATCGAGAATTTCAAATTGTTTATCGTGATGACTATTTTAATGTGAATGGCCATTATTGAAATTCTAAAGTCTGCAATAACACCAGCGTTTCGGCAGTATGAGTCTTCCCGTAAGATCTGTGATCTTCACTTCATATCATCATCAAAGAGGGCGGTAGAGGCACTAACTGAGCAACGCTGCTATTCAAATAGTCGAAAATGTAAATTCTGTTTCAAAAAGATCAAATAAAATTGAGGTAACGATATGAAAAAAATAATCGTTTTATTAATTTGTTACATATTTATAACCTCGTGTGCGTCTACATCAACTCAAGGCGAAAAGGTTATAATTACATCCAATCCAGAAAAAATTGAAGGATGCCAATTTATTGGCCAGATCGAATCCTCTTCAATTTTGGTCCGTTTAACAGCTAACGGTGTTGCCTATAATCATGCCAGGAATGAATTGAAAAACGAGGCTAGACGAAAGGGTGCTAATGTTGTATTAACGTCGCGTAATTCTGATACTATTGCTGAAGCCTATGAATGCAAAGACATTGAGGACCCATAATCATGTGACAATTTTCTTTTGATGACTTTTCAGCTATTTCTCGAAATCCAAGTTTTTCGTCTAGTTTCAATGCACTTGTATTATTTCGATAAACATTTAAGCTGATTTTATAGCAGCCCCTATGTATGGCAATTTGAAG
>JASFGZ010000385.1:0-4919 GCA_050123495.1 Desulfobacterales bacterium | reverse complement strand
ATAACCTCAAGGTCCGTTGATCGATCTCTGATTCTCTTTCGCCACAGACCCACACAGACTTATGCAGACAAATCTTTTCCTCGGGCGACGCTGCCCGATGAAAAACTGTATGCCCTGCGGACAACAGTACAAACCATCTTAAGATGGTATTTTCAAGCAATAGAGTTTAATCCATTCCATAAAGTTAAATGAGCACATATTTATTCTAATCGCGAAGCGATGGGATGATTTTGTTCGGCCAATGTCGGCCGAACAAAAGGTTAGTGTGAGTCTGCGTGGGTCTGTGGCTCATTTAACGTTCGCCTTCCACTTTTCTCATCAAATTTTACCAATACCGAATATCTAATATCCAATATCAACCCCTTTCCACTTCTTCGGTAATCCTTTGCAGCACATCACCGGCTTTCGCGCGAATGAGCACATCGCACATATCATCGCAGGGTGTTTCCGACAGATTGACGATAGCCAGATAGGCGCCGTTTTGTCGGGCGTAAATCGGCATATGCGCGGCCGGCTGAACCAGCAGCGTTGATCCCACCACCAGAAAAAAATCGCATGTTTGCGATAGGGAAGCCGCTTTTTCGACTTCGATCACCGGCATGGCTTGGCCGAATGAAATCGTATCAGGCTTTAAATACCCCCCGCATTCACATTCCGGAGCCCGATCACCGGAATCCAGTCGCTTTTGGGTTTCTTCTGTGGAAGTGACTTTACGGCAACTCATACAACGGATCCGACGGGTATTGCCGTGGAGCTCAATTACGTTTTCATCGGCAAGACCGGATTCCTGGTGCAGCCCATCAACATTCTGGGTGATTACCGCTTGAAGCAGCCCCATCCGGTAAAGCGTGGCGATAGACAAATGTCCGGCATTCGGTTTGGCCCGGGTGATACCACTGTAGAGTTCTTTCCAGCGCCGCCAGTACTCCACCCGCGCGTCTCTGGAGCTCATGAATTCGTCAAAATAGACTGGACGAAATTTATCCCAGATACCCCCCTGACTCCTGTAATCCGGTATCCCGCTTTCGGTGGAAATTCCCGCCCCGGTGAATGCGATGTTCTTACCGCCTTGCTTTATTTTGTCCGCGATCAGCTTTATATTGTCGTTCATCGTATCTCAAAGGTTCAAGGATTAAAAACGGACTCGTTAGATCGGTTTTATTTGTTTCGTGGGTTGAATTGGTTGGATTAAGCCGATCCCATTGAACGAATTAAACCAATCAAACCAATTAAACAAATGTAACGCCTGACGGCCGGGAACCGGCAGTCAGGCTTCTTTGAATTCCGCGACCAACTGCTGCATTGAGGCTTTGGCATCACCGAAGAGCATGCGTGCGTTTTCTTTGACAAAAAGAGGATTGTCCACACCGGCAAACCCGGCGGCCATAGAACGTTTAAGTACGATTACCGTTTTAGCCTTATCGGCGTTGATCACCGGCATTCCGTAAATCGGGCTTGAAACGATTTCCCTGGCAGCCGGATTTACAACATCGTTGGCGCCGATGACAACACAAACATCGATGGTGTCCATTATCGGATTGACATGATCCATTTCCACCAGCTGTTCGTAAAGAACATTGGCTTCGGCAAGCAACACATTCATATGTCCCGGCATTCGACCGGCCACCGGGTGAATCGCATAACGAACCTCAGCACCGTTGTCTTCCAGAATGTCGCCAAGCTCCCGGACCGCATGTTGCGCCTGGGCCACGGCCATACCGTAGCCCGGAACAAAAACCACAGATCGGGCGGCCTCAAGGACATAATAGGCATCTTCAGGGCTGATCGGATGCGGTTCTCCTTGAACTTCGCCGCTGCCTTCTTTGCTGACGGCGGCCTGCAATCCGCCAAAAAGGACATTGGCAAGGGAACGGTTCATGGCTTTGCACATAATGCCGGTTAATATCAGACCACTGGCACCCACCAGTGCCCCGGCAACGATGAGAACATTGTTGAGAATAATAAAACCGGCTGCACTGGCTGCCAGACCGGAATAGCTGTTTAGCAGGGCAATGACCACCGGCATGTCGGCCCCACCGATCGGGATGACCCCCAGGATCCCCAGCGCCAACGCCAGACCGATGATGACAATGAAAATCACATAAGAAAGCGTGGCCGTCGGATGATTTGCAAAGATAGCCCCGCACAATAGAATGGCAACGATAATGGTGGCGTTGACGATTTTCTGGCTGTGGAAAAAAATCGGTTTGCCCGATAACCGTTCCGACAGTTTGCCATAGGCAATTACACTTCCGGAAAAAGCAACACCGCCAATCAGAACGGCCAAAAGCGTGGCGATCGTAATAAAAAGATTACTATCGGGTGAACTGTGATAATTTTCCCAGCCCACCAGCAAGCTGGCCAGCCCTCCAAAACCGTTTAAGATGGCCACCATTTGCGGCATGGATGTCATTTTAACGGTGCGGGCTGCAATCACACCGATTGCAGCGCCAACAACCATACCGGCAATCACCAATGAGAACGACAGGCAGCATTCAAACAACGCCGAGACAACGGCAACCAGCATGCCCAGAGCCGAAATCAGGTTACCGCGACGGGCGCGTTCCGGTCTGCCCAGCATCTTAATTCCGATAATGAAGAGAATAGAAGCAACGACGTAGCCGAGATCTATTAGAATTTCGATATAATCCGTCATTTCTGCTCCTCATCTTTGCGTTTAAACATCGCCAGCATTCGATTGGTAACCAGGTATCCGCCGACCACATTGATGGTTGCCAGAATGAGTGCAATCGTACCCACTATTGAGGCAACCGTATCCGCACCGGTTCCGGCGGCTGTAAGTGCTCCCACGATCGTGATGCCGGAAATAGCATTGGTTCCCGACATCAAAGGGGTGTGCAATTGCGACGGCACTTTGGTAATCAGCTCCACCCCGAGAAAAATGGCCAGAATGAATACAAAGATTAAAAGACCAATGGACATGGGTCATCTCCTTTAAACGGTTATTTGGTGATTAATGTTATATAAAAGCAAGTTTTTCTCTATGGAGTAAAATCAATTGCGGATTTCAGATTGCGGATTGCGGATTGAAATATCTGGTTTGCCGCAGATTTAAATTCCGCAATCCGCAATCCAAAATCGTATTCGCTCCATTACTCCAATAACGTTTTTCACTGCTGATAATGGTTCCGGATCATCTCATTTACAATTTGACCTTTATGCGTAATCACACACCCCTGGATAATTTCATCTTCAAAGTCCAGGTGGAAGCGTTTTTCCTCTTCATTCCAAAACGCATCAACCAGAGCGAACAGGTTCGCTGAAAACATCTGGCTGGCGTTGACCGCTACTTTTCCCGGCAGGTTGGCCAAACCGACGATCCGAACACCATCCACCTTAACTTCTTGATCCGGTTGTGAGCCGGCGACATTGCCGCCGGTTTCTACGGCCAGATCTACCAGAACCGATCCTTTAGACATGCTTTTCACCATGTCCTCTGTGATAATCAATGGTGCCTTTTTACCGAATACCTGGGCGGCTGTGATCACAACATCGGAAGCTGCACAAACTTTAGCCATTTCCTCCCGTTGTTTTTGCAATTGTTTGTCGGTCAACGCTTTGGCGTATCCATCTTTTGTCTGGCCGGTTTCTCCCAGATCGACCTTGACAAAGCGTGCCCCCAAAGATTTTACCTGTTCTTCGACCACCGGCCGGGTGTCGAAGGCATCAACCCGGGCGCCCAGCCGTTTTGCAGTCGCAATGGCTTGCAGGCCGGCAATCCCGACGCCGATGACAAAAACTCTGGCAGGCGAAATGGTACCTGCCGGTGTCATCATCATCGGAAATATTTTATCCAGGCGTTCGGCAGCGATAATCACCGCCACATATCCGGCTAAGTTTGATTGGGAGCTCAGCACGTCCATTTTCTGTGCCCGGGTGCTACGTGGGATCATCTCCATGCTGATAGAAGCGACACCCTTATTCTTCAAGGCCTCAATTAACTCCCGTTCGTTAAACGGATCCATTAAACTTACATAGATGCTCTCTTCTTTGAGCAAGGCGACTTCTTCGATCGCTGGTTTGCGGATGCGCAACACCATATCCGCAGCCCGAAACAAATTACTTCGGTCTGCTTCCAAAGAGGCCCCCGCCTTGGCGTAATCTTCGTCAGAGATATTTAAAGTTTCTCCTATTCCGGTTTCAACCGTAATATGCGCTCCCATTTTTACGAGTTTGGCAATATGCTCGGGAATCAGCGCAACACGGGTTTCACCTGGATAAACTTCCTTTGGCACAACAACATTCATAATATGTTTTCATCCTTTCCGGCTTGCATAGTTGACCGAGATGGGTTCTCGTAAAATATGAGAGAACCTAAGACTTATTTTCTTCTCAGTCAATGTGAGGATAAAGGGGGGCACAATACTATCTTTACTGTGTTTGCTTCTTGAAGCGTTGGAATATTTCGAGTTGCGATACGGCCGGTGAGCCCGATAAACTGCACGTTAGGCCCCCTTGTAGATGACGTTGCCGGCCAATTATATGCAGCCATAATAGACCACCGGTTGTTTTGTCAATACTGTTGTATCCACCTTTACTGAATCCCGGCTGCCGACCCTTGCTTTTGACCTGTTGTGCATTACCATAATTTATGTGTTCAACAGATTATTTTACGAAACGAATATAACCGTCTTTGCGCTGACTCAAGGGAGGTGATTGCTATGGCAGAAGAAAAATTTAAGATGGCCGCAGACGTGTGTTCATATGTGGATGATGACCGCAAGCTCTTAAATCTGGAAATTTGCATCCCGGGGGTTAAAAAGGAAGATATCCATCTAAAGATGCTTGATGACAGCTTCAGTCTCAACGCTCCCCGGGAAGATTACGACTATGTTACCACAGCGGCTTTCTGCTGTCCGGTAAATGCCAAAGACGCATCGGCGAAATATGAAAATGGG
>JASFGZ010000384.1:0-4934 GCA_050123495.1 Desulfobacterales bacterium | reverse complement strand
CCACCCGCAACGATTGGGGCACTTCGCGCCCCTGTCTTTTACCGCCTATGGCGGTAAAATCCAAGCCACCCGCTTTGCGGGTGGTCGTTGACTCGGTTTTCAGTTTATGGGACCGTGTTTCAGGGCGAAGCGGCAAACTCGACTTTCGCTCAATTAGGGATTAAGATATACAGACAAATGGGTAGAATTTAAACGAATGCGCCCAATAAGGATATCAAGATGGATTTGAAGCGCCTCAATCCGGCTAAGGTCGTTAATGCGCCCGAGGCTGTATCGAAAATTAAAAATGGCAGCCGTGTTTTCATCGGCACGGGATGCGGCGAACCCCAGTATCTGATCAAAGCCATGGTGGAAGATTCAAACATCCAGGATATTTTGGTCTATCAGATGCTTTCTTCGACGCTTTCCCAGTTCATTGACGATGCATCGTTTCGCCGACGGTTTTCCCTTAAGCTTTTTTTTATCAGTCAGCGGATGCGCAAGGCGGCATTTGAAGGAAAAATTGATTATATTCCGGCGTATTTATCTCAAATTCCGCGGTTGTTCGCCAGCCAGCGTATCGGGCTTGATGTTGCCCTGGTGCAGGTCAGTCCGCCCGATAAATTCGGATATTGTAGCCTGGGTGTCTCTGTGGATATCACCCGATCGGGATTGGAAAACGCCCAGATGGTCATTGCCCAGGTGAATCCGCGGATGCCGCGAACCTGGGGCGACAGTTTCATCCATATTGATGAAATCGACTGGCTGGTCCCCTTCGAAGAGCCCCTGGTAGAGCAGATGCCAACAATAAAAGATGACGAGATCGCCCGCAGGATTGGCCTTTTTGTTTCCCAGCTGATCGATGACGGGGCGACCCTTCAAATCGGCTTCGGTCATCTTCCTTATGCCATCCTGCCGTATTTGGACAACAAGAACGATTTAGGTCTTCACACCCAGCTCATTACCGACGGCCTACTGCCTCTATTTGAGAAAAATGTCATCACCAACAAGAAAAAAACATTGCTGCCGGGTAGAGCGGTTGCATCTTTGTGTATGGGGTCGGAAAAGCTTTATACGTATGTCGATAACAATCCTGCTTTCTATTTTCGATCATCGGAATTCGTGAATGATCCGACTGTAATTGCGCGCAATGATCATCTGATCTCCATCAGTTCGGCCCTGGAAGTGGATTTAACGGGTCAGGTATGTTCGGATTCCATGGGCTACTTGTTTTACAGTGGTATCGGGGATCAGGTCGATTTTTTAAGAGGGAGTTCAATGTCCAATGGCGGATTTTCGATTGTCGCGCTGCCTTCGACAGCCCAAAATGGCGCGGTCTCACGGATTGTGCCTCATTTAAGCGAAGGCGCCGGCGTGGCGACGACCCGCGGGGACGTTAATTTTGTCATTACTGAATACGGAATTGCCGAACTGCAGGGAAAAGGGATTTTTCAGCGCGTAATGGAACTGGCCCAAATTGCCCATCCAAAATTCCGCGAAGGGTTAATCAGCGTGGCGAAAAAGCGCCATTACATATTTGCCGATCAACTGCCGCCCTCCACCGAAGATCTTCTTTTCCTCGAAAGTTACAAAAGCACATTGAAGCTGAAAAACGGAAAAGCAATGGAGTTCCGGCCCCTGCTGCCATCTGATGAATTTGCCTATCGGAATTTCTTTTATTCTCTTCAGGAAAAAACGATCTATATGCGGTTTTTTTATCGCATGCGGACCTTTTCTCATGAAGTGGTTCAAAAACACTGGGCCAGTGTCGATTACCATAAAAATATGTCGATAATCGGCCTCGTTCAGAAAGGCGGGCATAAGGAGATCTGTGCCATTGGGACCTATGCCTTTGATAAAGAGAACAGGGCTGAAGTTGCCTTCGTGGTTCGTGAAGAATTCCAGGGGATGGGAATTGCCTCATATCTGCTCAAGGTGCTTGAAAAAATAGCGCTAGAAAACAATTATACCCAATTTTCAGCAACTGTTTTGCGAGAGAACAAGGCCATGATTCAAGTTTTTAAAAAGCGATATCCAAATTTAAAGCTTTCTGCTCAAAACGGCGGGGAGGTTTTAATCGAGATGGATTTAGATGGTGCGCGTGAAATCAAAAAATCTGCAGAGTAAAAAGGATAACAAATCCTAATCGAATCATCGGCTCGATACCGATCAGAAATTAGAGATTTAGCTTGCTAAATTAGTGTTTTTTTTGTAATTTAAGAAAGATAAGGTCCGTATAGAAAATTTTTAGATCTTTATGGCGGTGTCGGGGTTTATCTATTTAATAATATTAAAGTTTTCTCTAAAAACACCGAGTTTAAATTAAATCATAAAGAAAACGCCAATAAAACAGCATCAAAATTTTTCAGGAGGGGCAAGTGTCATACACGCTTGGTCAAAAACAGCTTGATAGGATAGAGGATATTTTAAATCAAGATCTCATCGACAATGGTGTCCGCTGTGTTTTTCTCATCGACATGGCTGGAAATATCATCGCCAACTTGGATAATGGAGAAAAACAGCACGATATTTATTCGTTGGCGGCTTTGGCAGCCGGTAATTTCGGTGCTGTCAGCGCTATGGCTAAAATCATTGGCGAAAATGAGTTTTCCTTGCTGTTCCACAAAGGCAAAAAAGAAAATATCCATTTTAATAAAATTACGACAGAATTCTTACTGATTACCATCTTTGGTAATGATATCTCTTTGGGATTTTTAAGACTGAAGGTCGCCGATTCTGTTGAGCAGCTAAAAACCATATTGGAACCCCTCCTGTCGCTGTAAACCCGTTGGTCAATCTGCATCCTGGCTGAAGGCGTGTTGGTTGCTTTCAGCTTATATTTTCAGCATGGCATTTGTAAATCTAAAAAATAAGGAAATCCAGGTAAAAATCGTCTATTACGGTCCCGGTCGAGGCGGTAAGACGACGAACCTGGAATATATATACAAAAAGTTCCGAAAACGCATCAATACCGAAATGGTCACCGTTAAGACCCATGGAGACCGCACGCTTTTCTTTGATTTCTTGCCCTTTGATATCGGTGTCATCAATGGATATGATGTTAAGATTCAGCTTTACACCGTACCGGGCCAGGTTAAATATAATGCTACCCGAAGGCTGGTCCTCAGAGGTGTTGATGGAATCGTTTTTGTCGCCGATGCCATGGCTGTCCGGCGCGAAAAAAATATTTTATCGCTAAAAAATTTGCAGGAAAATTTAGCCAATTATAAAAAGAGTATCTTCAAAATTCCATGTGTGATGCAATACAACAAAGTTGATCTTCTGGAACAGGGAATTCCGTTGCTGCCCGTTGAGATCCTCGAAAAAGATCTCAACGACCAGTTAAAAAGGCCTTCTTTTAAGGCCAGCGCTTTGAATGGCACCAATGTAGTGATGACTTTGAAAAAAATTATTTCCATGACGGTAGCGTCAATAAAAAGGGATCTAAAATAGGAGGAGATAAATTGGTCGATTCAAATAAAGACGACAAATTGGATAATGAGATTGCACAACGTCTTGATGACCTTTTTGGAGAAGGTGACGCCCCCCCCAATAAAAGCAGTGCGTTAAAAGCAGACGACGCGCCTCTAAGTGAAAATAAATCTCCAAATCAACAGCCGGCAGCTGCAGATGATGAAATTTTTGACTTAGAGGATCTGGATGCCAACGAAACGGACACACAACGCACTCCGGATGACCATCCCCTGGTCGAGTTGAAGAACATGGTTCTTTCAATTGATTGGGAAATTACCGACGAAGTTTTAGTCGGTTTTCTTTCCCAGATAGATGAGCTAAAAAATACGTATAAAAATGAAAAGATCATATTGATGTTTCTTCAACTTTTGGGCTCCTTGGGAGAATATATCAAAACCAATCGCGGGAATGCCCACCCAAAAACATTTAAAATCCTGAACTCGGCTTTCTCACGCCTGGAAGAGGTGGTTCAAAAAGAAGATATGGCAGCGTCCGAAAAGAAAAAATTACTCAAAGCTGAAATGAATAAATATAAGCAACTCAGAAAGCAGGTGGCACAGAGAAAAACCACCGAAGTGGGTCGGAAGCAAGCCAAACCGGTACCGAAGGATAAACCCCATCTCCGCGCTCCTGATAGGGAGAAGAGCACCAAGCAGCCTGATAAAGTTTCTACGGCAGTTGAAGAACTTAAGCAATTTATTCATACGGCAGTTGAAGAACAAGACCTGTTTTCTGATTCAGCCGCAGCTAAATCATACGATTCCATCGCTGAAGCGGTTGAAGAGCTTAAGAAATTTATTCATACCGAGTTAAGCGCTTTGAAGCAGGAGTTAAAAATATTGAAAAAATCTAAATAAGTATTCCCTCTCAACCCCTTTGTCCTGGATGGTCTGAAACCAGAGATTTATTGGAATTCATCTCCAACCAAATCCTGACAACTCTTTAACTGCAACGCAGGCCGAAAACAGTACCGAGGTAGCATTATGGATTTTTCATCGAGCCAAATTTCTGCTACGATTTTCAAACGTATTGTTCGTGATGACATTGGCGAATACCCCCTGGATCGTCAAATGCTTGCAGTTTTCATGGAATTAGACGGAAAGGCACCCTTAGGTGTTGTGGCCCAAAAAGCCGGCCTTAATATGAGCACGATGCGTGAGATCATTGCCAAACTGTTGCAAAATGGCCTGGTTGAAAAAGTGGACAAAGTAACAGTTACACTGGACAAAGACTTTTTAGACTATCTCGTTTCCCAGTTATCACTGGCTATCGGACCTATTGCCCAGGTGCTGATTGAAGATGAAATTCATAATTTGGGCCATGAATTATCTCGATTCCCCGGCCATCGTGTGGGTGAATTAGTCTACAATTTAGCCCGCGAGATACGGCGAAAGGGAAAAAAGGATGTTTTTCTCAAAATGATGGCAACTAAAATTCAGGAGAAACAATACTTAACGGTATAATGTCTGTTTTTTTTACAG
>JASFGZ010000383.1:0-4952 GCA_050123495.1 Desulfobacterales bacterium | reverse complement strand
AGAATGCAATCCGCCGGCACGGGACTTCCCAATAGCGCCTACGAACGAACCGAGATCAAAAATGGTTGGATCGAAGTCGACGAAGCCCAGCGGCCGGTCGGGACAATCCGCTTTTTTTTAATGCCGATCAATCAGACCCGACTGGTTATTGCCGGCCGAGAAACCGATCTGTCATCTATCGAAGCAGGAGCGCTGCTGGAGATCTCGGTCGAAAAGCGCCATCTGATCCAACGATTGTTCGATTTTCTCCACAGCCATTTCGGAGACAAGCCAGATAAAAGCACATCATGAAAGCGAATAAGGACGATGCCATCGGCATATTCGACTCCGGTCTGGGCGGTGTCAGCACCCTGGGGCAGGCCATGCACATGTTGCCGCAGGAAAAATTCATTTACTATGGCGATTCGGGTGTGCCGCCTTATGCATTTATGACGGCTTCGCAAATCAGACAACGCTGCCATCGGATCTGCGACGGGCTCGTCGCGCAGCGCGCCAAAGCAATCGTCATTGCCTGCAACACGGCCACCAGTGCGGCGCTCGAGGATCTTAAAAGACGTTACGATATCCCTGTTCTGGGCATCATGCCGGCTGTCGAAGCCGCCGTGGTGCAGGGCGGCAGCGGCAAGATCCTATTGCTTGCGACCGAATTCACGATTCAGAGTCAGACCCTGCGTGAACTGATCGAGCAGCAGGGTGCCGATCGCGAAATCGAGATGCGGGCCCCCCGGGAAATGATCGATCTGGTCGAATCGGGCACCATCGACGGACCGCAGATGGATGCATGCATCCGGCGGTTTTTTGAAGGCCTCGATACCGGCGCAGTCGCTGCGGTCGCTTTTGGGTGCACCCACCTCGGATTTTTGAGTCGTGCCATCAGCAATGTTCTGGGGCCTGATATCCACATTGCCGATGGCAACGAAGAGATCGTCGGACAGCTGATCCAGGTGTTGAACACTTTGGGATTGCGCCGCGCGGCAGGGGACCGAAGCGGCGAAGTCGACATAGCTAATTCCGGGGGGGCACCATATGTTCAAAACGCCTGGAAGATGCTCCAGGTCCACCTTCACAATCTAACTGAAATCGCCAGCAAGTCAGAGATAAACCGATGAAAAAATTACCGGGACATGTATTTCCAAGGGATTTGAGGAAACGTTTGCCGATCGCTGTCAAGGCCGAAGGCATCTGGATAGAAGACGACGCCGGTCACCGGTACCTGGATGCCAGCGGCGGTGCCGTTGTCGTCAACGTGGGCCATGGCAGGCAAGAGATCGCCAGGGCAGTTTATGATCAAATTTTAAAGTATCATTACATTCATCCCTCTATGTTGAACACGCCGGTCGTAGCTGAACTGGCCGAAGGCCTGGCCGTTCATACGCCCGCGGGCATCGACCGCTTTTATTTTCTTACCAGCGGGTCGGAAGCAGTGGAGGCGGCAATCAAACTGGCCCGCCAGGTCCATCTTGCCAACGGTCGTCCCGAGCGTTTTCGTCTCGTATCACGCTGGAAGTCATACCACGGTCTGACCCTGGGGGCGCTCTCCGCTATGGGACGGACGGCATTTCGCACACCCTATGCGCCGATGTTAAAGGATGCCGTCTACATCCCGCCGCCATACTGTCTGCGGTGCTCTTACGGATTGGAACCTTCCTCCTGCAGCTACCGTTGTGCCCTGGCATTGGAGGAAACCCTTGAGAATCTCAGCGCCGATACGGTATCCGCGTTTCTGGCAGAAACGATCAGCGGCGGTACGCTGGCAGCCTATCCGCCGCCGGCAGGCTACTGGAAAGTCATTCGAGATATCTGCAACCGCTATCAGGTGCTGCTTATACTGGATGAAGTCATGTGCGGCATGGGCCGAACCGGTCGCTGGTTCGGCTGCGACCACTATGGGGTGCAGCCTGATATCATGACCATAGGAAAGGGGATCGCCGGTGGTGTCTTGCCGCTATCAGCTGTGGGCGTGCAGAGCAGTCATTTTGAAGCGATTTGCAAAAATAGCGGTGCATTTGTCCATGGTGGGACCCACACCCACCATCCGGTAAGCGCTGCGGCAGGCCTGGAAGTACTCCGGATTTTAGAGCGCGAAGATCTGGTTGCACAAGTTGAGGTCAAAGGGAAGATATTGGGGGCTTTGTTGCAGGAGCGCCTGGGCGACCATCCCCATGTGGCAGACGTACGCGGGCTCGGATTTTTATGGGGCGTTGAGCTGGTAAAGGACAAAGCCACTTTAGCGCCATTTGCAAGATCCGAGCAGATCGTGGAGCGGGTGTGGGATGCGGCCTTTGCGCATGGTGTGGTCGTTTACAAATCAACGGGGCTGGCAGGTCGCGATGGCGATGCCTTTATGGTGGCACCCCCGTTTATCGCTACCGTCCCGGATCTGGAACTGGCCGTGGAGCGAATACACGCCGGTGTACAGGATATCTGGGGATAATAGCGTAAAGGATACCCAGCCATTTATTGTCATGCCCCACAGAAATGTCACAAAAGTGGTATTGACTGAGGGCAAAGAGGTCAGAAGTTAGAAAACCGCCCCCGCCACCATTGCTCAGCGGTGCCATTGCTGCGCCCGATTGGAGCTTTGGCCTTTTTGTTGCCTGCGGTGCAATCCTGGGCGCCTGGCTGGCTTCAAAAACGCAGCGATTTATTCCGGAAAAGCTTCTGAAACCCATATTGGGAGTGGTTACGGGTATGGTGGGCGCTTTGTATGTGATGAATTATTTCTGGCATCTGCCTTTCAGGGTTTAAAAAAATGGGAAAAATCAAAGAAAAAGCGCTCAAACGGATGCCCTATTTTCCTTTTATAATTTTGGTGCTCGCTGTCCTCGTTGCGGTCTACCCTATAAAATACTGCTGGTAATGCGTCATGCCGGAACTGCAGGCGGATTGCTTTAGTGGGCTCTGGGCGCATCAGGCCCAACGCGCGCGCCAGATTCTTGAGGAAGGCGACATTGAAGAAGCTTTAAATGCAGCCAGCGCTGTCGGCGATGATGGCTTACAGCACAGGGCAGGGGATATGTCACACCGAATTCATTTACCCACGGCAGCTCCAGGCAATGTGTACGCCGGTTTAAGCGGGGCATTCAGACAGGCGATGTCGCCCAATGTAATACCTTCGGGGCTGATAATCTTTGAGAAATAAGGTGCTTGCTTACAGGTTACAGTCTGAATCCGGACATCAGGTGAAAGAACAAATAGTAAGCACCGCCTGCGATCCCTATCAGGCATGCAATCGCAATAGCGATTCGGCGTCGATTGGCGCGTCGTTCTCTTCGGTCTTCTTTTTCATTTAAATACTCAATGGCCGTGTCAACAACCGTTTTGCGAAGTGACGTGATCGAGGGCTTTCGGCAATGCGGACATAACTCAAGGAAGCTGCCCAGGTCTTTGGTTTCGTAATGGTAACGGCTGACATATTGATGCGGTGTGCTGATGGTTTCATCGATTTTTTTCTTTGGCCTGCCGCCTAGAAGAATTAAGGATCTTTCTTCACTGATGATGGCCGGTTCGACATCTAAAACAGTTATTTCCTCATGATTTATGTCTTTGGCCTCCATTTTCCCACCTTAAGCGTTAGCGTGAATTTGGTTGAATGATTTATTGCCGACAGTGCACAACAAAAAAAATATTATATTCAATCAACACTAACCCCCTGATTTCAATCTCTATGTCTCTGTAATGAGATCTGCAGAAATCATGCCAGGATTTAAATAAGTTATATTTGCCGCAATTATGGATAGTTGCGGTTTCCGGAAAATGATTATTACAGGTGTGAGTGTGAATAAAATTAAACAAAAATGGGTAGGATTTTTCATATTTTTAAGGAGTTATGTAGATTGCCACACGAATAGTTATCCGATTTAAGATATCCCCTTTAGGTGCCGATAACGAATTTATAGATCATGGAACGGGAGGAAATCTATGGCAATTCCCCAGCATCTTGATGTCCTCAAACAAGGGGTTCCGGCCTGGAATAAATGGCGGGAAGAAAATCCGGGTAACGAGCCTGATCTGGCGGGTGTGAAGCTCAGCAAAGCAAGCCTAAAACAAGCCAACCTGAGCGAAACCGATCTAAGATGGGCTGATTTAACCGCAGCGAACCTTGAGGGCGCCAATCTCAATCGGGCGGACCTTAGAAGGGCCAACCTTAGCCGGACCAATTTTAATCGCGCCAGCCTCAGCGAGGCGAATCTCAGTGAAACTTACCTGTGCGGGGCAAATCTTGGTAAGGCAGATCTCAGAAAAGCTATTTTTATCCGCTCAGATCTGGCCAGCGTCGATCTAAGTGAATCCGATATCCGCAGAGCTGACTTTAGATGGGCATACCTGATAAAGGCAAAATTCAATGGATCCGATCTCAGCGGGGCCAACTTAATTGAAGCAAACTTGAGCAAGTCTGAATTGAATCAATCAAATTTAAGTGAAGCCTTTGTGGCCTGGAGCTGTTTTGGAGACAATGATTTGAGTCATACCCAAGGACTGGAAAAAGCCAAGCACTTCGGGCCTTCAACGATCGGGATCGATACGATCTATCGATCGAAAGGCAAGATACCGGAAGAATTCCTCAGAGGCGCCGGAGTGCCGGAACATTTTATCAATTATGCAGGTTATTTGAACGCCAGGGCATTTGAATGCAACAGCTGTTTTATCAGTTATTCCGGTAAAGACCGAAATTTTGTCGAAAAATTAAATGCAGACCTGCAAAAAGAAGAGATTCGGTGCTGGTTTGCCCCGGAAGAAATGAAAATGGGTGATGAATCCCGACAGCGGGTTAACCAGCAGATTCGAATCCACGAAAAACTGTTGATCGTGTTATCGGAATTTTCAGTTGAAAGCACATGGATCCAACAGGAGGTTGAGGCTGCCCTGGAGGAAGAGCGCAATCGGAATCGATCGGTTTTATGTCCCATTCGAATTGATGGCAATAGCCTGGATGGTGAGAAAGAGTGGCT
>JASFGZ010000382.1:0-4966 GCA_050123495.1 Desulfobacterales bacterium | reverse complement strand
CTTGTCAGCTTGCCTGTATAGATCCATCCTCTCTTCCTGATCCATAGACCGGCTGGCTTCTCCGACCAATCCAGCGTAGGTTGCGTTCGTCCATCCAGGCAACAAAATGGCAAGACCGACCCTGAGGAAGTTGTCAGGATCAGGATAGTCGGCTATCCATCGAGTGAGAGACATGGATGGTGATTGACTAATTATCCTTTCGAGAAACGCCGCGTGCCCCATTGACTGCCACGTGATCTCCACCCCCAGATTCTTCTGCCACTGCGCCCGCAGGTGTTTGCTCAAAGGCTCGAGGTCGGGGAACGTCAGCGCTTCTGCAACGGAAAAGCCTCGACCATCTGGATAGCCCGCCGCTGCCATGAGCTGTCGGGCCTGCTGGGGATCGTAGGGCAGACCGATCCCCACCGAGTGTCCCGGCATCTCTGGCGGTATTAACCCGCCAGCGGCCGGGAAAACATAGCCTCTCCAGAATACATCTCCCAGTGTTTGTCGATCGGTGGCTAAAACGAAGGCTTGACGGACGCGAACATCATCGAAGGGGGGCCGGCTCACGTCAAACATCGCAAATATTGTCGCTAGCCATGGCACAGAGAGATACTCTCCAGCATGCCGCTGCCGGGCACGGTCCATCTCTGGTGATGGAAGGAGCCCCAAGTCCAAAACGTCAAGATTATCATCCTCATACATTTTCAGTGGAGCAGACGACTCCAATGCGAACAGATCTATCTGCTGCACGTTCCCTGTAAACCGGCCACGGTACTCCGGATTGCGTACCAAGACCATGGACTGTCCCCGCTGCCAGGACTTAAGTCTGAACGGACCATTGGTGACAATGTTACCCACCTCGGTCCAGGCCTCATCATACCTCTCCACTACATGTTGGGGCACAGGGCCGGTTGCAGGGTAAGTAAGCAGCTGGAGGAAATAGCTCGTTGGCTCTTTCAGTTCCACGACCAGGGTGTGTTCATCCAGGGCCTGCACCCCCACATAGGCTGAATCGGATACCTCACCCTGATGAAATGCTCTGGCACCCTTGATATCGTACAACAGGCCGGCAGCAGGTGACCTATTAGCAGGATTCAGCGCTCGCCTCCAGGCGCAGGCGAAATCCTCGGCTGTTACCGGGGTGCCATCACTCCAGCGTGTATCTGCCCGCAAATGGAAGATATACTTGCGTCCACCTTCAGAAACCTCCCAGGTTTGGGCCACATCTGGCACGACGTCCATCTCCGGGCTCAACTCCACCAAACAGCTGAAGAGCTGTGATGTTACACCGATCGCATACACGTCCACGACTTTCGTCGGATCTAAGGTTAGCGGCTCATCCCAGAACACTCTGAGGGCATGGGGTGCCGATGGTAGCGAGACGGCTGGTTCCACCTTTGCGGCTCGTTGCCACAGGATGAGTCCTTCCTCATAAGCCTGGTGCGCTCGCTCAAAGTCGAAGGCGCTGTGATAGGTCAATCCCAGCTTCATCAGTGTCCGCGCCGCTTGTTCGTGTTCCCCCTGTTTTTTTAGAAATCCCAGAGACTGCTGATAGTAGTCCACGGCCTCCTGGTGGGCATATAGTCCGCGTGCCCGGTCCCCCGCCTGACTCAAATATTCAACGGCCTTGTCCGTGTTGCCACTATGAGAATAGTGATAGGCTAGCAATTCGTAGTGTTCTTCGAGCCGATCCCCATAGAGGACTTCTATGGCTTTCCCTATCTCTTCATGAATCTCCTTTTTTCTTTTGAGAAGCAAGCTGTTATAGGCAACCTCTTGCGTGAGCGTATGCTTGAAAACATAGGTCGATTTTGGGTAGATCCCTCTCTCATAGAGAAGCTCTGAATCTTTTAAACCCGACAGATGGGACAGTAATTCTTGTTCTGCAAGGCCCGTCACCCTCTTGATCAGATCGTAGCTGAACTCTCTCCCAACGGCAGAGACTGTCTGAAGCAGGCCCTTCGCCCCCTCGGGGAGGGTATCAACCCGGGCCATGATGACATCCTGAATCATGGCGGGAATGGTAACCTCTTGAAGATTTTTTGTTATACGATATCTGTTATCCTCCCTCTCAATGATCTTTAGATCTTTAAGGGATTTGATTAGCTCCTCTATAAAGAAGGGGACTCCTTCTGCCTTTTCAAGAATGAACTGCTCAAGCTCTTTATCAAGTATCTCCGTGTCCAATAGATGAGAGACCATCATGAGGCTTTCACGGTTGGAAAGCCGGTTCAATGTGACCTGGTTATGAAAGGACCTGGCGCCCCAGGTGTGCACAAACTCTGGACGATAGGTGAATATCAATAATATCCTTGCCCCGGGTATGTTTTCCAATAAATTCTTCAAGTGATCTTCTGAGCTTTTATCAATCCAATGAAGATCCTCATAGGCCATGATCAGAGGTCGAATCTCCGAGCCCTTAAGAACGATTCGCCTCAATGCTTCAATAATTTGGTCTTTCTTTGCCTCAGCGCTCATGGGTATCTTATCGATACCCCTGTCTCTGACCGTTAAGAGGTGCAAAAGATACGGAAGGATTGAGGCTTCATCGGTTCCCAATATTTTCAGGCCTTTTTTTACCTTTTCTGTTATCTCTGAATCCCCATCACTCTCGCGGATATCAAAGTTGGCCTTGAGGATGTCTATGACGGGGTGGTAAGCAATCCCTCTGCTGTAAGAGAGGCACCTTCCCTCTAAAAACGTTACATCTTCGCTGGTTACTGCTTTTCTGAACTCGTACAAAAGTCTGGACTTTCCTACCCCGGCCTCAGAAACGATGGAAAAAGCCTGTCCCCTGCCATCTTTGGCGCGCTCAAAACCATCGAGTAAAAGCTCAAGTTCGCGTTCCCTTCCAACAAAAGGCGTAAGACCCCGCTCGGCACTTACATCAAATCTAGTTCTTCTGGTGCTGGGGGCGATGACGCGGTAGACATTGACCGGTGCTTCCTTACCTTTAACCTGTTTTTGACCCAAGGCTTCAAACCGAAACAAGCCTTCGGTGAGTCTGAATGTCTCCTCGGTCACATAGATAGCTCCGGGTACTGCCAGGCTTTCTACCCTGGAAGCCAGATTTACCGTATCACCCACTGCTTTAAACTCCACGCGCAGGTCGTTGCCCAGCGTGCCTACAACCACCGGTCCGGTATGGATGCCGACTCTCATTTTGAGAGGCGGAAGGCCTTCCTTCTCCTGGAACAACCTGTCGCTAAACTTGGACATTTCCCGATGAATCGCCATGGCTGATCGCACTGCCCTTTGGGGGGCATCCTCCAGTGCAATGGGAGCTCCAAAAAGGGCCATGATTCCATCACCGGTCATCTCGTTGACCGTGCCCTCATAATCATGAACCTTGTGTATAAGGAGTTCGTAAACTTCATCCATAATGCCATAGGCGTCCTCAATACCGAGTCTCTCAGCGAGACGCGTAAATCCCTCCATATCGCAGAACATCACCGTAACCTGTTTGCGCTCGCCTTCAAGCCGGTCTTTTTGAGATAGGATTTTTTCAGTCAGACCTTTGGGAAGGTATTTTTGAATTTTCGTTAGTTTTTCATCAAATGAGAGGTCTTTAGGGGCTTGTTCAATCGGTAAACTTAGCTTAGATCCGCATTCTTCGCAAAACTTGCTTCCGGGAGGATTGAGATGATTACAATTTGAACAGGGAGTTTTTAATCTATTTCCGCACTCAATACAGAACTTTACCCCTTCACGATTCTCAAACTGACACTCTGGGCATTTCATTTTTATGCCCTCCTTTTTATATCTGAACAGTTTGAATTGGAGTGAAGGAACTCTGAATAGTTATGCAGAAGGTACTTTAATTAGGGTTCAATGTCAATTATCTGGATACTCAATATCTGGTGGTCATCAATTAAGAGTGGATTTTGTAAATATTCCGGCAGAAAACCAAATATTGGTGTAAAAATAACTCCGGTCAACAACAACTTACGCCATGGCGTTTTGTAATGTTGGGATGATATCATTAAAATTCTCAACGACATGGCAACCTGCATCTCTGAGGTGTGCCATCTTGATGGATGGCTTGCCTGAATCGCCCTCGATGATGGAAGCAGCATGCCCGAAGACGGTCCCTTCCGGCATCTCTTCGACAAATCTTCCGGCGATATAGGCGATCAATGGTTTCGTAAATCCTTTATTATTGACGAACTCGGCCACATCTTGCTCATAGCGGGTCCCCGGTTCTCCCCACATGACAACCGCTTTTGTTATGGGGTCATCCTCGAACATGCCCAAAATCTTTTTTGGCGGAGCGCCGATGAAGGCATCTCCGCCAATACTGACGCAGGTACTTACGCCGAAACCTGCCTGCTTTACCATCCAGGCACACTCGGCCGTCATTCCACCGCTGCGCGAAACAACCCCGACACTTCCGGAAACAAAGCAGCGTTCGGCGTTGTCGCCGCCAATGGCACCGAGTTTCACTTTATCTCCGGGTGTAATTACACCTACCGAATTCGGACCGACGATCGTGCAGTTGTTTTGATTTGCAGCTGCTAGAAACCGGACCGCGTCTTGTTGCGGAATTCTCTCTGTTATGATCACAATTAATGGGATGCCATTTCCGATGGCCTCCATCACCGCATCGTAAGCAAAAGCAGGTGGGACGTAAACAACAGAGGTATTTATTTCAAATTCTTTGCAAGCGCGTTTCAAGGTATCGAAAACGGGTACGCCTTCAACCTTTTGACCTTCTTTTCCGGGGGTGACCCCTGCCGCGATTCTGGTTCCATATGCCAAGGCATGTTGGGTCACCATCGAAGCCTCTCTGCCCGTTATGCCCTGAATCACGATCTTTGAATTTTTGTCCACCAATATGGCCATTCTAATCCGCCTTCTCTGGAACCGCTTTTCTCATTTTCTCAACCATTATGCGGGCCGCATCTTCCATGGTGATATCGTCGCCATGATACTCAAGCCCCGCTTCGGTGCACAATCTCCTGGCTTCAGCGTCGTGCACCCC
>JASFGZ010000381.1:0-4973 GCA_050123495.1 Desulfobacterales bacterium | reverse complement strand
ACATACCGATAACATCATCTCAATGGTGTGGCGCAAGAGTGTTATGAACGCCTGCATGAATCCGGTATGTGCGGTCACCGGACTGACGATGTCACGCGCTATGAACGATCCGATTATTTTTCGGATTGTGGATGCTCTGGTAAAAGAATGCATTCGGGTGGCACGTGCAAATGAAATTAATCTCGGATGGGATTTTTATACCTATGCAATGGAATATATGGGCAATGCCGGTGACCATAAACCTTCTATGTTGATGGATATTGAAGCCAACCGCCGAACCGAAATAGATTACATCAACGGCAAATTCGTACAATATGGTGAACGAACGGGAACCGATACGCCGTATAATAACACGCTGAGCGCCCTGGTAAAAGGACTGGAGTCAAAATAGCATAAAGGATCGTTTATTGGTTTCAAAAAGCGCATATGCCGGTGTTGATCTTGGCGCATCACGGACAAAAGTTGTCATCCTTGACACCGATAGAAATCTAATCGGTTATGCAGTTAAAAAATCCGGTACGGACTTTGCGGCCACCGCCGATTTCTGTCTGGCCGCAGCCTTAAAAATGGCCGACCTAAATAAAGGCGACATTGAACAGACGATCGCTACCGGCTACGGCAGAAATAATGTATCCTTTGCCCGCGATACGAAAACGGAAATCGGCTGTCACGCCAAAGGTTCTTTCTTTTACTTTCCCTTTTCAAGCACGATCATCGATATCGGCGGACAGGACAATAAAGTCATCAAAGTCGACCCATCCGGCAGGCGTACCCATTTTAAAATGAACCGCAAATGCGCTGCCGGCACAGGTGCCTTCCTAGAAGAGATGGCATCACGCCTGGATGTCGCTCTGGACGAGATGGACCGTCTGGCCAGTCAATCCGATAATATGGTAAAATTGGGAAGTTTCTGCACGGTGTTTTCGGCAACCGAAGTCCTGGAAAATATCCGACAGGGCAAGAAATTAGCGGACATTGTCAAAGGCGTCTTCTTTTCGATGATCAAGCGCGTTTTGGAGATGGATTCCCTAACTGAAAAGGTGGTTATGACCGGCGGGGTAGTTGCCCATAATCCGTTTATGGTCAAAATGACAGAAGAGATAATTAAAAGAGAAATCCTCGTCCCGGATTACCCCCAATTCACCGGCGCTATCGGTGCGGCTTTATATGCGATGGAAAAAAATCGATAGGGCTTCAGGCTTTAGGCTTTAGGAAATTGAAATAATTTTCTTTCAAATGCCCGACGCCCTGTGCCTGACGCCTAAAAATTGGATAGAGGAAAGTCTGATAATGTGGGGCCATATCATGTCAGATGAAAAGAAACCTATCAGAAAAAAATTAAAAGCGGCGGCCGATGTTAGCCGCTTCATGGCGGAATATTATCGCGAACTGGACGCCGCATCCAAAAAGGGCAAGCCTAAAATTGCCTGGTGTACCAGCGTAGGACCCGCTGAGATACTCAGGGCCATGGGATTCCTCGTTTATTTTCCCGAAACCCACTCGGCGATGCTGGGTGCAACCCGCATGGCGACAGAGCTTATTCCGGAAGCCAATGCCCTGGGGTATTCACCGGACATCTGCTCATATCTCACTGCGGATATCGGCGCTTTTTTAAGGGGCGTCACACCACTGAGCAAGGTCTATAAGGGAATCGAAAGCATTCCGAGGCCTGATGTGCTGGTTTTTAACACGAATCAGTGTCGGGATGTGCAGGATTGGTTTTCATGGTACGGCAAAAAGTTCAAGGCACCGGTTTTAGGCATATATACCCATCGCAATATCGGCAACGTCACCGAGGCGCATGTTGCTTCCATCGCTCAACAAATGAAGGCTCTCATTGAACCTCTGGAAAAAGTTTCCGGCCGGCCATTTAAGCTCGCTGAATTAAAAACCGTTGTCAGCCTATCCCGTGAGTGCTCCGAATTGTGGAAACAGGTACTTGAAACTGCAATCGTCAAACCCTCTCCACTGACTTTTTTTGATGGCACCACCCTCATGGGGCCTGCCGTTGTTGGAAGGGGAACGCAAAAAGCGGTAGATGTCTATAAACTCTTGCTGGCTGAACTGAAGGATCGCATAAAAAATGGTGAAGGCGCACTGGAAGATGAGCGGTTCAGAATTTACTGGGACGGCATGCCCGTGTGGGGTCGGTTGCGCGCCCATTCGGAGCTGTTTTCAGGTTTGAAAGCCAACGTGTTGGCGTCTACCTATTGCAACAGCTGGATTTTTTCGGCCTTGGATGAAAGCGATCCCTTTTCCTCGATGGCCAAAGCCTATACGGAACTGTTCATCGTGCGATCTGATAACGAAAAGGAATCCTACTTCACAAAAATGCTGGAATTGTTCCAAGTAGACGGCGTCATTTATCACGATGCCAAAACCTGTCCGAATAATACCAACTGCCGTTATGGGATGCCGCAACGGCTTGAGCAGAAAACCGGAATTCCAAGCTTAACGATCAACGCCGATCTGAATGATCTTCGCCTAATTTCAGATGAGCAAACCATAACAAATGTGGAAGCATTCATCGAACAGCTAGAAGAAAATCAGAATTAATAAATAGATTAGGCGAATTACAAAATTAGAAAGGTTATTGTTATCCCTCAGTCCCTCGACAGTATTGGTACAAGGAATGCTGGAATTTTGGAATAATGGAATATTGGGTAAAAAATTGATGAAATCATACCAAATCAATCCTGATAACTCACCATTCCAACATTCCATCATTCCATTATTCCGGATATAACTGAAGCATATTAAATCAGTCAAAGATTTGTTTTAAACGATTTTAATACCTTATAACGCCCACGGAGGTGCAAATATGAGTTTTTGGCTGAATCTGGGTCAAATCCAAAGAATCAATGCAAAAAAATTCCCGAATACGGTCGCCTTAAAGGACGCACACCGAAAATTCACCTATCCGGAGATGAACAAGCGTGTCAACAAACTCGCGAACAGCCTCAACAAGCTGGGTTTGCAAAAAGGTGACAAAGTTGCGGTTTTGCTTGAAAACTGTATCGAAATCTGTGAATTGTTTCTGGCGACAGCCAAATCGGGCATCGTTATCGTGCCCATCAATTTTCGCCTTGTCAGCTCGGAAGTTGAGTACATTGTTGATAATTCAGACGCCAGGGCATTCGTCGTTCATGATCAATTCACCGCTACGGTGGATCCCATCCGGGAAAATTTGAAAAACATCCCTGCCCAAAATTATGTTATCGTCGGAAAGCCGCAGGAGGGCTATCGGCCCTATGAGGAATTCATCCAAGATTCACCGGATGCTGAACCCGATACACAAGTTGTCCCCCAGGACACCTGGATTCTGATCTACACTTCCGGCACAACCGGCAGGCCCAAGGGCGTCATTCGCTCCCATGAGTCTCATATTGCCTATTACCTGCACAATGCCGTGGACTTTGACTTTAACGAACATGATGTGTGCTTGAATGTCATGCCTCTATGCCACATCAATTCCATCTTTTTTACCTTCACGTTCCTGTATATCGGAGGATCGGCTTACATCCATCCGGCCCTGAGCTTTAGGCCAGAAGATATCCTGGGAATCATTGAACGTGAATCCATCACGTTTATTTCTCTGATCCCAACCCATTATAATTTAATCCTTAATGCGCCTGAAGACGTCAAAAAGCGGAATGTCAGCTCTATTCGTAAACTGCTTTGCTCTTCGGCGCCCGGCAGAAAAAGCATGAAAAAGGCGATTAAGGAATTTTTCCCGGGCGTGAAACTCTATGAAGCCTATGGTTCGACCGAAGCCGGCATGGTCACCATCCTCAAACCCGAATATCAGATGACGAAGCTAGGCTCCATCGGATTTGAATGCGTCGGTACAGATTTAATAAAAATCCTGGATATCGATGGAAACGAAGTGAAGCCAGGGGAAATTGGTGAATTATACTCCCGGGGTCCTATGCTGTTCGATGAATATTACAAATTGCCCGAGCAAACCGCCGAATCGTTTAGAGGCGGATTTTTTTCAGCCGGTGATATGGCCCGACAGGATGAGGATGGCTTCTATTATCTGGTCGATCGCAAAAAAAACATGATTATCACCGGAGGGGAAAATGTCTATCCCAGTGAAGTGGAGGAGGTTGTCGGCAATCTTGAAGGTGTATTTGATTGTGCGGTGATCGGGCTGCCCGATGATAAATGGGGGGAACGGGTTGCAGCAGTTGTGATCCGCAGACAAGGTTTCGATGACAGCGACTTAAGTGAAAAAGATGTCATTGCAAGCTGCAAGGGCAAGATGGCCGGTTACAAATGTCCTAAACAGGTCGTATTTATAGGTGAAGATGAAATGCCCCGCACCGGCACCGGCAAAATACTGCACCGCATGTTGAGAGAAAAATTCAGTTAGAAGCCATAAGCCAAAAACCTCCAAAATAGCTATGGCTTCAGCGTTTTAGCCGCTGGCTTATTGCTTCTGGTTTCTGGCCAGTGGCCAGTGACCAGCGACCAGACACGAGACACCCGACACCTCATATATTTCCAACCGACCCCTTTATCTGTGCGTCCAAATGATCCTTTAAATAAATCTAATTCCCGTTAGAAACCTAGATAAATGAACGAGCGCTCAGTCACAGAGCCCTATCCAGTTTAATTTGAGACAATTGATGAACAGCTTTCAATTGGATCCGCAAACGGTTATTTATATAAGTTAATATAACAATATCAAAGTATTAAATATGTATCTGAACCAAATGCTCGAAAAACTTGACAAGTCAAAAATAGACTGATAATTTATTGATTGAGCGCTCGTTCAGATACCGAAGAATTGCTGCTGTACTTATAAATTATACATAATATCAAGAGGTTATAATGGAACAACTCCATAGAACCAGGGATATACCCACCCAGGTTAAGAATCCGGAGCTGGTGGATCGCAGACGGCGCCAGATCGCCGACGCCGCCGTACAGCTGTTTATCGAAAAGGGATTCCATAAAACCACGACCCG
>JASFGZ010000380.1:0-4999 GCA_050123495.1 Desulfobacterales bacterium | reverse complement strand
GCGATACCGGAGACGGAATCGATCCGGAAACTCAAGATCGGATTTTTGATCCTTATTTTACAACAAAGGAAAAGGGTGAAGGAACAGGCCTGGGATTAGCCGTGGTTCAGGGAATTATCAAGTCCCATAACGGGGCCATAACGGTTGAAAGCAAAGTGGGCCAGGGTTCAACATTTCATGTGTATCTGCCCAGAATTCAACAAGACGCAACAACAGATGAAATTGATTCGGCGCCGTTGCCAATGGGGCATGAAAGCATTCTTCTGGTGGACGATGAGCAGCCGCTGGTGGACATTGGAAAACAAATGCTGGAACGCCTGGGATATACCGTAGCCGCACGCACAAGCAGTGTCGAGGCCCTGGCGCTTTTCAACGCCCAGCCGAATCGCTTTGATCTGGTGATAACCGATATTGTCATGCCCAACATGACCGGTGAAAAGCTAGCTGAAAAGCTGATGGACATCCGTGCCGATATTCCGGTCATTCTTTGTACGGGCTACAGCGAAAAATTTACCCGGAGACAAGCCTCAAATATGGGCATTCGGTCCTTCCTTATGAAACCGTTGGTGATGCAGGACCTGGCGAATACCGTGCGGCAAGCACTTGCTGCAAACTAGACGCTTCCAGTTGCAATTATAAGTCAATTTCAGAGCGCGCGATCCGGTTGAGCAGCCAATCAAATTGCATCAATGTCTCCAGCGCGTTCGGTGTCAAACGCGCCGCCGGCCGATCCAGTTTGGCTGCAAATTTCTCAAAAAATGCATTGTAAAATATGTCCCCCCCTGCTTGCTTAACCCAAAAAGATGTCAACTAAGTATTCAGCTGCAATTAATAAATATCAATTTGCTTTACAGTTTGAAAAGAAAAAACCCATTCGCCTTAATGACGCATACAAGCCTTCAAAGAAAGAATATTAATAAATTAAAGTATATTACAACAAAGGCAACTGTCCGGTTTTCTAATTTTGTATGCTGGCATTATTTCTGCAGATTAGATTTGCATCATCATGTGAAATTTAGCGACGGGGAATCCATCTGACAGCCACGGTATTAAATTATCGTTCACCTGACCATGGTGCGTCTATTTCTGAATGCGCGCGTTCATGAAGTCATTGCGGCACCGGACATCGTGATGGCAATCCGATAATTTCACAAACGGCTGGCTGTTTCGTCATCTCTTCTGTGGGTTTGGTCGCAACCGGAACAATTGAGTCCTGTTGAAGCGCTCAATAATACCGGAAATGAAGTTTCAATCACGGGGGGGACTTCATGCGGTCCAAACCCACACCAATAAACCCGCGTACCCTCATGGCCTGCTCGGATAGCACCCCTTTATTTTTCCTTTCCTAATTCACCCTTCAGACAGATCCTGTAAATTTATTGGCACACCGGGATTTCTGCAGTCAAGCTAGGTCAATCCATTAGATAGCGATTGAACCGATATGCCTGCCAGCTCTAAATTAAATTTTGAATCTGATTATTTTAAAGGTATAATGAAATAGCATCCGTAAATATTATAAAAAAGGATATGAAAATGGCGTCCTCAATCAGCCGGGATATTACCAAACTTCCCGATTCTATGGAATTGAACTACCAGAAGTACCTGGTCAATGTAATGGTGATCCTCGGCCTGCCGGTTGTCGGCATCTTTATGATCTATGACCTCATTATCGGCCGTTACCTGGTCGGAACAATTCTGGTTCTAATGTTTGTCTTGCTTCTGTGTCTTTTTGTGGCAATTCATAAGCCCGGCTACAAAACAAAGGAAAGTCAGCTCTATTCTTATTTTTTAAACATCCTGTTTGCACTGTTCGGGTTCTTTATTGTTTATACCGTGGGCATCGAAGGCAATTTAAGCCAGATGCCGTGGGTCTTTGCTTTTACGGTGCTGGTGTTTTTTGCCCTGGAGACGACCCGGGCAATGCTCTGGGTGTCGGTTTTATTTTGTGGGGTATTGGTCCTCGAGTTCTATGTCAGCGGCAAAGAACGCCTGGTTATATCAGAATTTAAACTGCAATTTTATATCGCTTTTCTGCTGGTTATCGTCGCTTCTTTCTTCTTCGAGCACCTCAAGAGAAAATATCAGCTAGCGCTGATCGATAATCAACAGACGCTCAAAGAATCCGAAAATCGTTACCGCGAAGCTTTTGAACAGCTCAATGATGAAATGAACGAGCGGCGGCGAATAGAAGATGCCTTGCAGGATAGTGAAAAAAACTATCGCGCGCTGGTAGAAAATATGCAGGCTTTAATCTGCCTTTTTTTGCCGGACGGAACTTTATCTTTCGTCAACAGTGCCTATTGCCAATATTTCAAGAAGACCCGCGAAGAGCTGGTCGGTAAGAACTTTTTCCGTTTCATTCCGGAAAAAGAGCAGGATAAGGTCAGAACCCATTTTAAATCTCTAACTCAGGAAAAACCTGTGATCAGCTATGAACACCAGGTGCTGGCTCCGGACGGCACAATTCGCTGGCAACACTGGACGGATCATGCGATTTTTGACAACAGCGGCATGGTGCAGCAATATCAGTCGATCGGGTTGGATATTACTGAATCAAAAGAAACCGAGCTGGCACTCAGAGAGAGTGAAGAACGATTTCGAGAACTAGCTGAATTGATGCCGGAAACTGTTTTTGAAATGGATTTAGAAGGAAAAATCACATTTGTGAATCGCAACGCATTCAACAACTTTGGTTACACGCAACAAGATCTAAAAAAGGGTTTAAAAAGCTTTGACATGATCATTCCAAAGGACCGTGAACGCGCCGGCGAAAATGTCGCCAAAATATTGAGCGGCGAAAAAAGCGGCATCAACGAGTATACGGCCCTTCGAAAAGATGGCGGCACATTCCCGGTGATGATTCATTCGGCCCCGATTATAAAAGAGGGTAACCCGGTGGGATTGCGGGGCTTTATCGTCGATATCACCGCCCGCAAAAAGGCCGAAGAAGAACGCAGAAAACTGGAGGTGCAGTTTCAACAAGCCCAACGCTTCGAAGCGCTCGGCACTTTAGCCGGCGGGATCGCCCATGACTTTAACAATCTCCTGATGAACATCCAGGGAAATACATCTTTGATGCTCTTTGAAATTGAAGGAACGCATCCTTTTTTTGAACCGCTGAAAAAAATTGAAAAACAGGTAAAAAGCGGCGCCCAGCTTACCCGCCAGATGTTGGGGTATGCCCGCAAAGGAAAATTTAATGTAAAACCAGTTGATTTAAATCAGATCGTGGATGAAAGCGCGGATACATTCGGACGAACCCGCAAGGAGATAACCATTCACCGGGAATTTGAAAACGACCTGTTTCCAGTAGAAGCCGACCAGGGGCAAATCGAGCAGGTGCTGTTAAACCTCTATGTGAATGCAGCCGATGCGATGTCCGGCGGCGGCAAGCTCCTTCTAAAAACAAAAAATGAGACCCATGTGAATATCAAAAGCAGCCATTATGACCCCAAACCCGGAAAATATGCTCAACTCACCATCACCGACAGTGGAATCGGCATGGATAATCAGACGTTGGAACGTATATTTGATCCCTTCTTTTCGACCAAAGATATGGGTCGCGGCACCGGCCTGGGGTTGGCTTCGGTTTACGGCATTGTTAAGAGTCATGATGGATATATTAATGTGGAATCTGAAAAAGGGCATGGGACGACTTTCACCATTTTTCTACCCGCTACTGAAAAGGGGGTTGAAGATAAAGCTGAAGCAGACGCCAGACTAATCAGGGGCAGCGGCACATTGCTGATTGTCGACGATGAGGAACTGGTACTGGAGGTGGGTGTCAACATGCTTGAAAAATTAGGATACACCGTGCTTGCGGCTAAAAACGGCACAGAAGCTGTTGATATTTTTAAAGCCAACAAAGATAAAATCAAAATGATCGTTTTGGATATTATCATGCCGGACATGGGTGGTGGGGAAGTATATGACAAAATCAAAGTCATTAATCCGGATGTGAAAGTCCTGCTTTCAAGCGGATACAGTGTGGACGGTCAGGCGATTGAACTCCTGGAACGCGGCTGTGACGGCTTTATGCAAAAACCCTTCACGCTCGAAGAGTTGTCGGGGAAGATAACGCAAATTCTAAAAAAATAATTTTTATAAGAGTGTAACTACTTAAAAATGAAAGCGATAATCGTTAGCGATTTACATATCGGATCTAAATTTTTTGTATGTCAGGACTTCGCGTATTTTCTTAACAATATTCCTGAAGATGCTGAGTTTATATTGAATGGAGATATTATTGAGAATCCCTGCACGAAATTAAGACCTACAGACCAGAAGATCCTGAACTGCTTTGAACAGATGTCCTATCGACAAAAGGTCGTCTGGGTGCGGGGAAATCATGACAATGGTTATATCCCTCAGAGTTTAGGCCAAATACAGATAAAACAATATCACAGCATACAAAAAAGAGTATTCATCACCCATGGAGATTTTTTTGATAAGGTCATGTCCCAAAGCCGGGCTTTTATAAAGACCTTTAGAATGATGCATGATCTGAGGGTTAAGCTGGGCGCCCGGCCGGTTCACGTGGCCGAGTATGCCAAAAAATGGAAACGGTTCTATGGGTATCTTCGTAAAAATGTCATGCTGAATGCTGTAAATTACGCCGCCGAAAACGGATTTGAAGCTGTTGCCTGCGGCCATACGCATTATGCAGAAGAACAGTTTATTAACGGCATCCGATACTTTAACACCGGTGCCTGGACCGAACTGCCGACCTATTACGTGCGCGTAACCGATAGCGAAATGACATTGAATAAAACTACAGATTCAGCCGGTCTCCTAAAATCCCCGGCGGCCGATACTGTCCCCGGGTCATCTCCGCACCATCAAAACTCAACCCAACCGGTTTCCCATCACAACTAAATGATCCTGATATTGCTCACGCAAAGCCGCGTGCCGCGCCTTAGCTTCAGCAACGGCGGGCGCAGCCGCACAGAAAAATAATGATATTCGTCCATTAAAAATAATCCCAATTTCTCATTAATTT
>JASFGZ010000379.1:0-5001 GCA_050123495.1 Desulfobacterales bacterium | reverse complement strand
TACTTCCGAGTTCGCCCGGGCGGTCGTGGTGCATGGCACCACGACCGTAGCAGCCGACCCCCATGAAATCGCAAATGTGCTGGGCTCAAATGGAATTGAGTATATGCTGCAGTCGGCAGAACAACAACCCATCAATATCTATTTCACATTGCCTTCGTGTGTGCCGGCTACCGATATGGAAACCGCCGGCGCTCGTTTAACCGCCGAAGATCTGCGGCCTTTTTTAAATAACGAAAAAATTGTCGCACTGGGCGAGATGATGAATTTTCCAGGCGTTATCTATCGCGATTCGGATGTTTTGGCCAAGATAAATATGGCCAGGCAGCAAAAAAAACCGGTTGACGGTCATGCGCCCGGGCTCAAGGGCCGGGAGCTTTATGCGTATATCGCAGCCGGTATCCAAAGCGATCATGAATGCACCACCCTGCAGGAAGCCAAAGAAAAACTCATGGCCGGAATGGTCATTATGATCCGTCAAGGTACCGGTGCTAAAAATTTACAGGCGCTACTCCCGATTGTGAATGCAAAAACCGCCCGACGGATGATGTGGTGTAGCGATGATCGACACCCCCATGATCTAATCGCAGACGGGCATATCGATTCGATTGTACGTGAAGCCATTCAGTCGGGTCTCGATCCAATTCTGGCAATTCAGATGGCTACCCTGAGCCCGGCAGAATATTTTGGATTACACCACCTGGGCGCCCTTGCGCCGGGCAGACAGGCTGACCTGATCGTATTTTCCGACCTTCACAATCCTGTTATTGAACAGGTATACTACCGCGGAATTTTAACCGCCGAAAAAGGACAAATGTTACCGGAGATTCAAGTTCCGCCAGCGGTCACAACCCCCCCATCCATTCAGGTTGACCTTCTGAAGGCGAACTTCTCCATACCTGCCGAACATAAGCGCGTGCGGGTTATTGAAATTGTTCCGGATCAGGTCATAACCCATCAACGCATCGAGCAGATTGCTGTGAAAAACAAACAGGCGGTAAGCGACCCGTCAAAGGATTTGCTCAAAATTGCCGTTGTGGAACGCCACAAAGGCACCGGCAAGATCGGAAAAGGGTTCGTTAAAGGTTTCGGCCTCAAACGCGGGGCCCTCGCATCCAGCGTCGCCCATGACTCCCATAATATCATCATCGTCGGCACGACAGATGACGACATGCAAACTGCCCTGGAAGCGGTGGTACAAATGGGAGGGGGTCTGGCCGTCGTATCTGACACCACGGTCCTGGCCCGTCTGGCACTACCGATTGCAGGACTGATGTCTCTGGAACCGGTTCAGCTGGTGCGAGATCAGCTGGACAGCCTCGTTGGAATTGCTCATGATATGGGGTGCACCTTAAAGGAACCTTTCATGACGCTTTCTTTTTTGGCCCTGCCGGTGATACCGGAATTAAAGCTGACCGACTTGGGGCTGATCGATGTGAATAAGTTTGAGGTTGTGCCATTGTTTGTGGAATATTAAAGGATGCTGAAAAATGATGGTAAAGGATCTGGTGGATAAATTCGATCTTGCGGTTACTGCCGGGAAAAAAGGACTCGATCACGAAGTTACTGACGGTTACTGCGGCGATTTGTTAAGCGAAATTATGAGCAACGCACCGATGGGGTGTGCCTGGATGACCGTTCAGGGGCATCAGAATATTGTTGCGGTAGCAGTGCTGCGTGAAATGGCCGCTATCATTATCACCGGTGGTCAAACTCCGGATGATGAAACTATCAAACAAGCGGACCATGAAGGCATTCCCATTTTGCTATGGCCGAATTCATCATTTCGTCTGGCCGGTCGCCTTTTTAGTGCCGGCGTCGGGAATCCGGCGAATGAGTAACCCTTCAATTGATAATGCGAGAATTATCTTTACATATTCTAGATATTGTTGAAAACGGGATTGCCGCCGGAGGGGATTGTATCTGGATTGAGGTTGACGAAGCCCGCAAAAAGGATCGGTTAAAAATTGTGATCCGAGACAATGGCAGTGGTATGCCGATTGAAAAACGGGATAATATCAACGATCCTTTTATTACATCCCGAACCAACCGCAGAGTCGGTCTGGGTCTTTCTCTTCTATCCGCTGCGACCGAGCGATGCGAGGGGACATTGCGCGTCAACACGCAGCCCGGAAAAGGGACTGAGGTTGAAGCGATATTTCGTTATAACCATACCGATCGTGCACCGCTGGGCGATATGGCCGCTACGGTTACCACCTTAATCATCGGCCATCCGGAAATTGATTTTGTCTATTCCCATCGGATTGATGCTAAAGATTTCAGCCTGGATACCCGGGAAATCCGCATCGAAATGGAAGACCTCTCCCGTTCTGATTCGGTGATCACAAACCATTTAACGGAATCCATCCGTTCTGCGCTAAAAACGCTGGCGTCAGGTGAAAGTGTATCGTGAATTTATGGAGGAACAAGATGGCAAAGTTGACTATTGATGATCTAAAGAAGATTAAAGCAAAAACAGCCAAAGAAATCTCGCTGCGAGATCGTCCTGCAGGCATAAAAATCACCGTGCATATGGGTACCTGCGGAATAGCGGCCGGTGCCCGGGAGGTGATGAATGCCCTGATGGAAGAGATGGCCGCGGCGGATCGCCAGGATATCCGCGTTGTTGCCTCCGGCTGCATGGGAATGTGCAGCAGTGAGCCCCATGTCACCATTGAGGCTGAAGGCGGCACGCCCATTGTTTATCAGCTGATGGATTCCAATAAAATGCACCAGGTTTTCAAGCGGCATGTCCTGCTGGGTGAAATCCAAACCGATTTTACGCTGGCAAAAATGTAGTTTTGGCCCTCATTCGGTCGAACGCCATCCATCTATTTCAGAAGTATTTACAAAGCAGCCGCGCTGCGGTAAAAACAACCCATCATGAAAGTAGACGGCAAGGATCTGCGAACCATCTGGCTGGATCCGGGTGAAAAAACAGTTAAAATCATAGACCAGCGACGCCTGCCACATGAATTCGTAGTCGTTGATCTGCACACAGTTGATGATGTGATCACGGCCATCAAGGACATGTACGTGCGCGGCGCCCCCCTCATCGGTGCAACCGGGGCTTACGGGGTCTATCTGGCCGCTTTGAATGCACCGCACCACCCGATTGAGGACACCTATCTGATTGCAGCATGTGAGCGCCTCAAAGCCGCCCGGCCCACGGCGGTGAACCTGTCCTGGGCCGTCGATACCGTCCTGGACGCCGTGTTGGAGGTCGGCCCGCCGGACAAACGCATAACCGTCGCCAGAGACCGGGCCACATCTATTACCGAACAGGAGGTCGAAAATTGTAAAAAAATCGGACAGCACGGACTACCGCTAATCGAGGCGATCAGCCGGCGCAAAAAAGGACAGACGGTCAACATACTGACACACTGCAATGCCGGCTGGCTGGCGTGTATCGAACACGGCACGGCCACCGCACCCATCTATGCCGCTTTTGATCACGGAATTGACCTGCATGTATGGGTCGATGAAACCCGGCCTTTGAATCAGGGCAACCGCCTGACCGCCTGGGAGCTGGACAAACACGGCGTCAAACATACGATCATCACCGATAATGCCGGCGGCTATTTAATGCAGCATGGAAAAGTGGATATCGTTATCGTCGGAACCGATCGAACAACAGCTACCGGAGATGTCGCCAACAAAATCGGCACCTATTTAAAAGCACTGGCGGCCAAAGACAACAACATCCCCTTTTATGTTGCTCTGCCTTCCAGTACTTTTGACTGGAATTTAAAAGACGGTCTCAAAGAGATCCCCATCGAAGAGCGAGATCCGGATGAGATACGCTACATCGAAGGACGCGCTCAAGATAAAACCATGCGAGTCTTGATATGCCCTGAAAAAAGCAATGCCGCCAATTATGCCTTTGATGTTACACCGGCAAAGTTTGTAACCGGTTTTATAACCGAGCGGGGAATCTGCAGGGCGGCACAAGAAGATATAAGACGACTGTTCCCGGAGCGATACGGAAAACATTAGACAGAGGTCAGATGACAGAGATCAGAGGTCAGAGTTCAGAAGGTGGAGGGCTTACAGCGCTCGAGAAAAAAATCATTGCTTCCATCCAGGAAGACATGGCGGTGACGGATCGTCCGTATATTAAAATCGCACAGAATCTCGGAATTTCGGAAACGGAGTTATTGAAGAATTTAAAAGATCTCTGTGACCGGGGGGTGATTCGGCGGTTTGGCGCCACCCTGCGGCATCAACGCACCGGGTTTACCGCCAATGCAATGATAGCCTGGAAGGTAGATGAGGACCGCATTGAAGCAGTCGGGCAGAAAATGGCTTCTTTCAGACAAGTATCCCACTGTTACCGGCGCAACCCCACCGAGGAATGGCCGTATAACTTATACACAATGGTGCATGCCAACGATGAGCAATCGTGCCATGCGACGGCCCGTAAAATGGCCAGCGCCACTTCGGCTGAAGATTACACGCTCCTGTTCAGTTGTGAAGAATTGAAAAAAACATCCATGGTGTACTTTCCCTCGGATGAAGACGACTAAAGATGTCAGTAGTCCATTGTCCGTTGTCTGTTGATTCATTTTTTAAGCCTGTCAAAGCTTCTTTCCTAAGCCTTGCCAATTTCTAAGTCACTTATTAAGATAGGCCGACTATCGGGAATATTATTAAACAATCGACCACTGACAACGGACAACTAACAATCCGTGAAACGAGATGTTCCTCATATTCTTCTGATTAATCCCTGGATCCATGATTTCGCCGCGTATGACTTCTGGGCCAAGCCGCTGGGCTTGCTCACCCTGGCAGCGCTGCTCAGGTCCCATGGTCTGTCTGTATCCTACATCGATTGCCTCGATCGGTTTCATCCAAAAGCGCAACTCAGTGACCCTTCAACGCGCTATGGCCGGGGACCCTATTTAAAAACACGAATTGCCAAACCGCATGGCCTGACGGATGTTCGGCGTACTTTTTCCCGATACGGTATCAAACCCCGCTGGTTCGCCACTGACCTCCAGGCCT
>JASFGZ010000378.1:0-5003 GCA_050123495.1 Desulfobacterales bacterium | reverse complement strand
CGGCATCACGGCGACATAGCCAGGATCGAAATCTTGCCCCGGGATTTTGAGTTGGCCATCCAGCATCGAGAAAATATCGCTACAAAACTCCACGAATTGGGCTTTCTGCATGTTTCGCTTGATTTGGACGGTTTTAAAAGCGGCTCCTTAAATGCAGCCTTGAAGGAAAAATAAAAGAGAAGCATGTCTTCTTTATGGGTAAGCATTATCAAAACACAGCATTTGCTTAAATTACATCAATAAATCCGAAGCTCGAAGCACGCCTGATTTAATAAAATTGGCCGAAACAAATCCGAAATTTGAATGATACAAACCCGTTTTGAATTTTGATCATTTGTAATTTGTATTTGTTTCGATTTTCGAAATTCGAATTTAGATATCTCAGGCGGTAAATTTAGGAAGAAAATTATTCGTCCTGAATAGAGATAATATGAAGAAAGGAAAAGTTAAGGTAGCCGTCGGGCTGAGTGGCGGCGTGGATTCCTCCGTAGCTGCGGCTCTGCTGCGCAAACAGGACTATGATGTTTTCGGCGTCACCATGGAAATATATGACGGCTCTGTTATCCCCAGATCGTCTGCTACACATGCCTGCTACGGCCCCGGCGAACAAGAAGATGTCGCGTCCGCCGCCGCCATTTGTGAAAAACTCAACATGGCTTTTCATACAATTGATCTGCGGCAGGAGTATAAAAGCCATGTTATCCATTACTTCAGAAGCGAGTATCTCAAAGGCAAAACCCCAAATCCGTGTGTTGTCTGCAACCAGAAACTCAAATTTGGCTTCCTTTTAGAAAAGGTCAGGCAGGCCGGTTTGGATTTTGATGTTTTTGCCACCGGCCACTATGCGCGGATTGAAGACTCCGGCAGTCGATTTTTGTTGAAACGGGCTGCGGATCGCACAAAAGATCAAACCTATTTTCTTTATGGCTTAACTCCGGAACAACTCGCACATACTCTTTTTCCGATAGGAAATCATACCAAACAGGACGTCAGAACAATTGCACGCTCGTTGGGGCTGGAAACAGCAGATCGTGAGGAAAGCCAGGATTTCATTGACGGCGGGGATTATTCAATTCTTTTTGATAAAGACGAGATTCAAACAGGCGAAATTGTAAATGAAGCCGGTCAGGTCCTTGGAATGCACCGGGGAATTATTCATTATACCATCGGCCAGCGCCGCGGCCTTGGCATCGCTTCCCATCGCCCGTTGTATGTCAGCCGAATCGATGCCGCTCAAAACCGCATCGTTGTCAGCGATCATGAAAACCGATCAAAAGGCCTGGTGGCCACTGATTTAAATCTGATCGCCGTTGATCGGATTGAAAAACCGCAGCAAGTAAAGGTCAAGATACGTCTCAAGCACCGGGAAGCGGATGCAACGGTATTTCCAACCGCTGGCAATCAAACGAGGATTTTATTCAAAGAACCGCAAATGTCGGTGACTCCCGGACAGTCCGCAGTGCTTTATGCCGACGATACCGTCTTGGGCGGCGGTATTATCAAAAGGGCTCTCTGACCTCGTCGGCATGGGCCCGCCTTTCTCATTAACTCAAATTGGGAATTTAAAGGCTTAGCAAAACACGCTTTTCAGGCTGCCGCTGCAATCTTTTTTGTTGACACCTATGCCACAATGTAACAAATTAAGAAGGCGAGGCTTAAAATATTAACATCGGTTAAAGGACGGGTTTTATGGAACGCAAAGAATTTAAAGAGCTCCGAACAAAATTAAAAAAGACCCAGGCTCAAATGGGCCAACTGCTGGGCGTATCGCTAAAGGCGGTACACAGCTATGAGCAGGGCTGGCGCAAAGTACCGGCTGCCGTTGAGCGCCAGATGTATTTTTTAACCGTTAAGCAGAATACCAAAAATCGAAAAGTGAAAGCATGCTGGCAGTTAAAGGATTGCAGTCCGGAGCAAAAAACCAAATGCCCGGCCTGGGAATTCGGCGCCGGTGAGCTTTGCTGGTTTATCAATGGAACCATTTGTGACGGCACCGCCCAGAAAAACTGGAAAGAAAAAATGAAGATATGCCGCAGCTGCGAAGTATTTGAGCCGCTGATAAGATAAGCTGCCCGCCGCAGATCATGAATCTCTTCTCGAAAAACCACCCGCCGTGCTAAATGACCGTCAGCGTATTCAACAATTCCAAACTTTAAGGAAAATGAGGTTATAAAGATGAAGGACCATTATAAATTTGAAACACAGTGCTTGCATGCCGGCCAGGAACCGGATCCGACGACCACCGCCCGCGGGGTGCCGATTCACCGCACCTCTTCTTACGTGTTTAAAAACACCGAACATGCGGCCAATCTTTTTGGACTCAGGGAACTGGGCAACATTTACACCCGTATCATGAACCCCACCCAGGATGTTCTCGAGCAGCGCATGGCCGCCCTGGAAGGCGGCGCAGCTGCGTTGGCTCTTTCATCCGGCACATCGGCGGTGTATTATGCAATCATCAATATTTGTGCCGCCGGGGATGAAATCGTTTCGGCCTCAAATTTGTATGGCGGCACATATACGATGTTTGATTGTATTCTTCCACAATTTGATATCCAGGTAAATTTTGCGGATGCCAGAGATCCGGAAAATTTCGCCAGGGCGATCACCGAAAAAACAAGGGCGATCTTTATTGAGACCATCGGCAATCCGGTACTGGATTTTACGGATATCAGCGCTGTCGCAAAGATTGCCCGCAACCACAATCTGCCGCTGATTGTAGATGCCACCTTTACCACACCTTATTTATTGAAAAGTATTGAATATGGTGCTGACATTGTAGTGAATTCCCTGACAAAATGGATTGGAGGGCACGGCACCGGTATCGGCGGTGTTGTCATTGATTCAGGAACATTTGACTGGAAAGATCCCAAATTCAAGCTCTACAATGAGCCGGACCCCAGTTATCATGATATCCGCTACGCCCACGATCTGGGCGATATGAATCCCATCGCCTTCATTCTTAGGATGCGGCTTGTGCCGTTACGCAATTTAGGTGCATGTATCTCTCCGGACAATGCCTGGATGTTTTTACAAGGCCTGGAAACACTGCCCCTGCGTATGCAACGGCATTGTGAAAATGCGGTCGAAGTTGCCCGCTTTTTAAAAGAGCACCCGCAAGTAGAATGGGTGCGCTATCCGGGATTACCGGACGATCCGACCTACCCGGTCGCCAGCAAATATCTTAAAAACGGATTTGGCGGCATGGTCGTTTTCGGGATTAAAGGTGGCTTGGAAGCCGGCCAAAAATTTGTAGATAGCTTGAAACTGTTTTCCCTCCTGGCCAACGTGGGAGATGCCAAAAGCCTTGTTATTCACCCTGCAAGTACGACCCATTCTCAGTTAACCGAGGAACAGCAAAAAGCCGGAGGATTGACACCGGATCTGGTGCGCCTGTCTATCGGTCTTGAGCACATCGATGATATCAAAAATGATTTGGAGCAGGCATTTGCCCAAACCTGATTTTTCTTGCCCTCGTCAAAAAAATCAAGTATCAAAATTAGCCGGCCCTTCTTCGTATGTTCTCGTGCCGTTATTTAATTAAGTGGCCATGGCGTGTTGTATGCAAAACGAACGTTTTGGAAGTTAATAAAATTATTAATCACGAAAGCACGAAAAAGCGAAAACACAAAAGCAAAAAAACAAAGAGCTTTTCGTGCTTTCGTGATTAACATCATTTGATCATGAGCGAATATATAGAACACGACAAGAACGGCGTTTCGGTGGGCATTGTGGAAAAAAAACTCTTCACTTTTGCCGAACCGCCCGATGAAATGATATTGGAAAACGGTGCCAAACTCAGTCCGGTAACCATTGCCTACGAAACCTACGGCGCTTTAAATTCCGATAAAAGTAATGTCGTTTTGATTTTACATGCCCTCTCCGGAGATTCTCACGCCGCCGGTTATTATAAAAATGAAGATAAAAAACCCGGCTGGTGGGATATTATGGTCGGGCCCGGCAAAGGAATCGACACCAACAAATACTTTGTCGTCTGCTCAAACATTCTTGGCAGCTGTATGGGATCTACCGGACCCTGCAGTACCAATCCCAGAACCGTCCAGCCCTATGCGCTCGATTTCCCCGTGATCACCATCGGGGACATGGTCGCGGCTCAAAAAAAGCTGATCGATCATCTGGGAATCGAAAAAATTCTGTGTGTCGTTGGCGGCTCCATCGGTGGCATGCAGGTTCTGGAATGGACCGTTCGCCACCCGGATATGGTGGTTTCAGCGATTCCCCTGGCGACGACAACCAAACACTCGGCCCTGGCCATTGCCTTTAACGAGGTGGCCAGGCAGGCTATCATGGCCGACCCCAACTGGAACAACGGAAACTACTACTACGGACCCAAACCAAATCTGGGGCTGGCGGTCGCCCGCATGATCGGCCATATTACCTATTTGTCAGATGAATCCATGCGCTTAAAGTTCGGTCGGCGGTTGCAGGATAAAAGCGACTTTTCATTTAACTTCGATGCGGATTTTCAGGTAGAAAGCTACCTGCGTTACCAGGGCAAAAAATTTGTGGATCGTTTTGATGCCAACTCTTTTCTGTACATCACCAAAGCCAGCGACTACTACGACATGGAAAAACTGTACGGCGAGGGGTCGGCGGTTAAAGCTTTTTCAAAGGCCAGAGCCAAGTTTATGGTGGTATCTTTTACCTCCGACTGGCTGTATCCGACCTATCAGTCCAAATCCATGGTGAAAGCCATGAAGAAAAACGGATTGGATGTGAGTTTTTGCGAAATTGAGGCCGAATGGGGCCACGACGCCTTTTTGATACCCAACGAGAGATTGACGGCCCTGATGAAAGGATTTTTAGAGCGTGTCTGCAGCGAACAAAACAAATAACAGCATGCGCTATGATCTTCAGATTATCGCCTCCTGGATTGAACCGGGATCCCATGTGCTGGACCTGGGCTGTGGTAACGGCGCACTGCTAAAATATTTAATCAAAAATAAGCAGGTGACCGGCTCGGGAATCGAACTTGAAGAAGA
>JASFGZ010000377.1:0-5030 GCA_050123495.1 Desulfobacterales bacterium | reverse complement strand
CATGACATTCAACAAAAAGCCCAAAACAACTTTTGCGGCTTGGTCCGCGCGCATCGCCGGGTCGAGTTGAATATTAACTTTGGCAGAATAACTGCCCGGCTTTTTGTCTGCTGACGCCAGCGCGTTCAAAAAATATTCTTTTTCTGTGCAGCTTGTCAGCCCTGCTTCTTTGAGGCTTCTGGCCAGATTGCGTGAATATTTAGGGTATCCCTTAACCGGTTTTAACGATAGATGAGCCGTCAAAGCGGATTGACGCTTACTGCGGAGCGGCCAGATTTCCTCAGAGACCAATCGCGCCACCGTTTTTTCATCCCGGTTAAAAATACGATAAGGTGTCACCCGGGAATGGAATTCAACAAGTGGTATGAGGGCTCGCACTTTAATAATCGGCGTCAACTTTTCTTTTAATTCACCGTCTGGAAAATCCCAGATGAAAACAGGTAGCCGGCTGAATTCAACGCTGTATGAAATTTCGCTTTTCGTCAGTTCACGCAAAAACAGCTTGTTTCCATACGAATGCAAAATGAGTGATTTATTAAATAAGCGCCAGTCAAATGTATCGTAAATCGTAAACCTCTCGGCAACAGCGGGCGCCTTTTTAAGGGTGTATTGATCGGCCAATTGGCGCATGAATTGTTTTTCATCATGGCCGTCCGGTAAGTTGAATTTCAGGTTGTTGATCATGATTTTTTTCTTTAAATAAATGTTTTTTTGACAAATCCTGGAGACGAATCCTGGAGATGACGAATGCGGGCCGCAAACATTTCGGCCTCATAATGACAGGTCTGTGTAGAAATGGTTTCAAAACTCCATCTAGTGTCCGATGGCTGCGTTGCAAGCCAACTCAAAATGCTCACATACTACCGTGTATGCTGCGCTTTTGACTCGGCTTGCGCCTTGCCCTCGAACACAATCTGAGATTTTGAAACCACTTCTACGAACCTGCATGTTTCTGAAAAATTCGGTTGCACTGACGATGAAACCGCCTTTAGACCTTGCCTTTATTTTTTGATTGTTTGCCGATGAGATCGATAAACACTTCCTGCGCGGCGCGTCGTTTTTGGCCTCTGCGTGGGCGTCGCTTTACGTATTTGCCGTCAGGCTGCATATCCCAGGCAGAGCAGTTGTCGTTTTCGTAAACTTGCAGGGTCTGCTCCAACTCCAGTTTCAGTGTGGGGTCGGTAACCGGCATGATGGTTTCCATGCGGCGGTTAAGGTTGCGCCGCATCCAGTCGGCTGAGCCGATGAAAAATTCCGGATTACCACCGTTTTCAAAACGATAGATCCGTGAATGCTCTAAAAAACGACCGAGCGTACTGAAGATCCGAATGGTTTCGGATAGCCCGGGGACCCCCCCCCGCAGGCAGCATAGACCGCGAACATTTACGCTGATGGGGACACCCGCCTGGCTGGCACGATAAAGCTCGCGAATCATGCCTGCATCCTGGAGCTGATTCATTTTGGCACAAATACCTGCAGGACGGCCTGCCTGGAGGTGCTGCACTTCGCGATGGATCAAATCGGTGAAGCTCTCGCGCAAATTGTAGGGAGCGACCATCAGCTTGCCGTAGCCGGGAGACGGCGTGGCGCCTGTCAGTTCGTTGAACAAAGCCGCAACATTAGCTCCCAGCTCCGAGTCACAGCTCAAAATGCCCATATCTTCATAAATTCGAGCGGTGACGGTGTGATAGTTTCCGGTCCCCACGTGCACATAGCGGCGAATGCCGTCCTTCTCTTCGCGGACAACAAGAGCCAATTTTACATGGGTCTTCAGTCGTTCCACACCGTAGGCAACGTGTGCCCCCTCCCGCTCCAGCCGCCTGCCCCAGGCGATGTTCGGTGCCTCATCGAAGCGCGCGGTGATCTCCACCAGAACCGCTACCTGCTTGCCCTGGTGCGCCGCTTCCGTCAGCGCCTGAATGATCGGCGAGTCACTGTTGGTGCGATAAATGGTCAGTTTGATGGCCAGCACCTGCGGATCGACAGCCGCACTTTTCAAAAAATGAAGTATGGAAGTGTCAAAGCTGTGGTAAGGATGGTGCAACAAAATGTCGCCTTTGCGAATCTCATCGAAGATGTCTGCAGAATCGCTGGGATCCAGGTGACGCAGACGGGGATGGGTTACGGGATAATGGGGTACATCGCGCAGCTCCGGGTAGCCCTCCACCTGGAATTTCATCAAGTCCGCCAGACTCATCAAACCCTTTATGGGTTCCAGTTCACTTGGATCAGCCTTGAGTTGCTCACAGATCCAGCTCTGCAGTTTTTTCGGCATGTCGGCACTCACCTGAAGACGGGTTACACCGGCAAATTTTCGGGCCGTCAGCTCTTCCGTTACCATGCCGATGATCCGACCCGGAATAAGATCGGCTTCAGGGTCTTCCAAAATTGTCCGCTCCCACGGATCATCCTTGGCGACGCGAGTTACGCGAAAAAAATAATACTGAAGGCCGGCTGCCTTTGGAAATAGCAGCCTGAGGTTGGACGCGATCACCTGCTCCAACGGTACAAAACCGGCGCTGTCAGGCAGTGGCACCCAGCGCGGGCGGTTTGGGGGTACCTTGATGCGCACGAAGCGGTTGCGTTTTTTTTTGGTTTCCTTAACCTCCACCGCAATGTTGAGCCCCAGATTGCTGATAAAAGGAAAGGGGTGTGAAACGTCCACGGCAAGCGGTGTCAGGATGGGCTCCACCGATTCAAGGAAATAGCGCTGCATCTGCTGCTGCTGTTTGTCACTCAGCTCCTTATATTCCAGGATGGGGATTCCGGCCGCTGCCAAAGCGGGTCGGAGCTTGTTGGTCACCAGACGAGAAACGAGGCGCGCCTGTTTATGCAATTCATCCCGGCAGGCTTGCAGTTCCTCCTCCGCACTGAGCCCGTCGGGGGACAATTTTTCTTTTTTTTTCCTTTTCCTTTTCTCAATCTTGCGCTTGAGCCCGCCCATACGTTTCATTGCAAACTCGTCATACAGCATACCCATGATGCCGGCGAACTTGACACGTTCAAGCAAAGGTAAATTCGGGTCCTCTGCGAGTGCGAGTACACGGCGGGCAAAGCTGAGCCAGCTTAACTCACGGTTGATGAGTGCACTTGGCGAATCAACATCGATTTTTTCTGATTTTTCCGCGGATGGCGATGCCTTTTCTACGGGGACATCTTGTGCGGCAGAAGTGCCGGTTAGCGGGTTTCCCTTAACAAACAACGGTTCTTTTTGCTGATGATCCTGAGGGCTCATAATTTTTTATCTCTCCGTCTACCACAATTGATGCTGCGCTTATTTTATGAATTAGCCATCCGGGGAATATCGAATTGACAAGAATGCGCCGCTGATGAACTGGCGATACGGAAAAAGCCCGATGTGGATCAACCTCAGAATTGCCGCAGGATATGAAATCAAATATTTCCCGAATCTCTTTTTCTATAGATGACAGCTGGTCGAGCTGTCAACCCAAATTAATAAAGAACGCCGATAACCTTTTAATTTTTAATTCATAATTAACGTACCCCTGGGATGTTCGGAGACTGATTTGGCCCGGTAGACAGCGACAATTTTTATGAATTTTGTATGATTTCTAGTGGCGCGACAAAAAGTGTATACACTGGAGTGGCTTTTATGATTGAAAGAGCCATCTGGGGTTTTTCTAAATTACAAATATAATCTGGATATCAAAGGTAAGCGTGACTTTCAAGGGAGGCGGGGTCGATGGAGGAAATAAAGTTCAATTGGATTAAAATGAACGGAATTAATTACAATAAAATATATGGTTGTGAGCAGTAAAATTAGAGATAGGTGGTCACGGCCAGTTGATCTTCTCGCAAGGAATCATCCGCGACGATTTCTATTGATTGCAGGTGAAATTTCCCGCGCAACTTTTTAATATTGCCATTTTTCAGGCCTCTCATTTTGGAAACACTGTGCGGATGAACATGCAGGCCGACGCGACCTCCTTTCGGCGGTGCCGATTTTATGGCCGACATGGCCATATTCAAAAAGATCTCTGAATAAACCAGATGTCCGAAGGCCGGGTGATAGGGGCCGGCAATGATAGTGGACCCTTTCTCGAGATCCTCCGATGCTTGAAGGCCCATCCGGATGACACGGATGTTTTCGCTTTTAAAAAGCAGGTACAGATTTTTTGCCTGGGACACGGCTTCTTCGATCCTCAGGGGAACATAGTCGCCTTTCCGGTACCAGGTGGCAAGAAGACTGCCTTCCAGAACCACCGTCGGATAGATGCGGATAAAACCCGGCTTCAGTTTGGCAAGGCGCCGGGCGGAAGCAAGCAATCGCTCGGGATCATCGCCCGGCAAACCGACCATCAGCTGCACACCGATTTCATAATCAAACTCTTTGAGATGCTGAATCGCTCTTAGGGTATCGGAGCTGCTGTGACCGCGTTTTGTGGCTGACAATACCCGGTCGTCCATTGATTGAACACCCAGTTCGATGGTTGCTACGGGGAAATTTTTAATGATGTCCAGCCGCTCGGAGTCGATGGTGTCGGGCCGGGTGGAAAATCGAATGCTGTCGACGCGGCCCGCTTCAACAAAAACCGCGGCCTCAGCCAGCATGCGCCTAATTTCATCCATTTCTATTCCAAGAAAATTGCCGCCAAAAAAAGCGATCTGGACGATGCCGCGCCGCCCGCTTTTATATTTTAAGAACGTTTCGACCGAATCGCGGACGTCAACAGCGGAAATCGTGGAATTGACGCCGGTGATCAAAGATTGGTTGCAGAAAACACACCGGTGAGGGCAACCGGCGTGAGGCAGGAAGATCGGAACTACAAAAGGGCGGTTACGGGCTCCTGGCATTTAGCTTCTGGCTCCTGGCTCATGGCCTCTGATTGCTGGCTTCCGTCCTCTCTTTTGAAAGGATCTTAATTTTTTCTGACTTCATTTTATTGGGTGTTTTCAAACCGGGTGCTTTGCACCCGGTTCCACCCGCACCGATTAAGGCACTGCCGTGCCTTTGTATTTTCCCGCCTATGGCGGTAAAATCCAAGCCACCCGCTCCGCGGGTGGTCGGT
>JASFGZ010000376.1:0-5032 GCA_050123495.1 Desulfobacterales bacterium | reverse complement strand
CCGGGTTCTTTCCTATCCTTATCCGTCAGTTATTAGGCTGCTATCTAAAATACCTACCTCCAGGTGATTTTTGGCGGCTTACGCGGGTCCCCTCAAAAATCCGACCCCCATTAACTTTTTTCCAATCCCTTCACTATATTTCCGTCTTTGTCATACTGATACCAGCCTTTGCCGGTTTTGCGACCCAGGTGACCGGCCTTAACCTTGCGTCTCAACAAAAGAGGCGGGTGCCAGCGGGAATCTCCGGTCTCATTGTACATGGCCGTCAAGGCACCATAGGTGACATCCAGGCCCACCATATCACCGGTCTCAAATATTCCCATTTTTCGGCCGAGACCCAATCGCAGTCCTTTATCGACATCTTCGACCGAGACGACACCCTGTTCGACCAGGTTGATTGCCTCGATCACTGAAGGTAAATTGATTCGATTGATTGCAAATCCGGGCACATCCCGATTTACCATGATGGGTTCTTTGCCGATCTTTTTCACAAATTCTTGGCCGATCTTAGCGGTTTTATCCGTTGTCGAAATTCCTTTGACGACTTCAACGACCTGCATCATGGGGACCGGACTGAAAAAATGCAGTCCCAGGACCTGATCGGCGCGTTGCGTCACCGCGGCCAGGTCGCTGATGGGTATGGCCGATGTATTGCTGGCCAACAGCGTGCGCGGACGGCACAATTGGTCCAGACGTTCAAAGATCTGCTGTTTGATTTCAAGTTGCTCAAACACCGCTTCGATTGCCAGATCGATGTCATTGACCGGGTCAAGATCTTTGATCGGGGTGATGCGATCGATTATGGTTTCCTTTTTTTCAGTCAATTTGCCTTTTTCGATGAACTTGCCCACCGACCACTCGATGTTTTTGATGGCTTTATCGATGGCTGCCTGGGAGACATCGTTTAAAAATACGTGAATACCTGCCTGAGCGCACACCTGTGCAATACCGCTGCCCATCAAGCCGGAACCTATGACAATCACTTTTTTTATGTCCATGATCTTTCTCCAAAGTTGTTGACGATTATCGATATTCGGACGGCCGCAATTTTTCATTCATAACGAAACAATAGCCTTTTGTGAAGGGAGAAATAAAATAAATGGCCTTTGCCTTTTTCCGCTTGGCCAGCATCCTGCAGGGGGTTTATAAGCGGGGGCTCATGGGAACTGCCAGTTCGACCCGGGCATTACAAGAGGGAAGCTTGCCCGGGAAACCAGTGACCGGGCCGGGTTTTTTATCGAAAATGGAGAGAGATAAGATTTCGGAATGCAGATTGCGGATTTCGGATTTTAAATACGAGATATGTTTGGTATTTCAATCTGCAATCCGCAATCTAAAATTTGCAATCGCTTATGTTCCAATACGCCAATGCGCCGAAATTAATTAATATTGAAAGCTGTAAATTTTAATGGCTTCTAGTTTTTTCCGGATTGCAGATCTTTTATTTCTTTAACGATTTCACGGCTAAGCTGGGCAATGGCCCGGCTGTGGGCCGCAACCAGGGCTTCGTAGTCCGGCTCTGGCGGTAACGGCTCGTTAATAACAGACTTTCGCACGGTGCTCGTTCGCTGGCTCTGCTGGCCCGACACGCTCCAGAGCGCTTCCAAAAGAACATCCTTGCCCCATTGTCCCTCAAAGTACCTGATTTTCAATGCAATCCTATAGCGCGGCTTGAAATCCGTTTGCCAGGGATATACCGCCACCTGATCTGTAGCGAGCAGCAAAGAGATGTTTTGCGCCAATACTCCGGCGAAGCTTTCGTCCAGGCGTCCGGCCCAGCGGTTGAACTCATCTATGTTTAACTTATTCGGGCCGCTGCGGGTAACGATCTGGGGGCGGTCAAGAATTTCAGGAATTTCCACCGGACCGACACCGATGGAAAGTTTCTGATCGGTTACAGGGGTATTTGCTTTGGCCTGTATGCCGGTAAGGGGATTTAAGGTGTAGAATTCTACCCGTTGACTGCTGCTGCCACATCCAGCAAGCAAGAGGGTGGTAAGCGTAACCCCGAGCATGACTTTCTTAAGAAATCCTATGCGCATCATTTTGCTTTTCCTTTCCCGTAAATGAGGGCTTCGGGATGTCGTTCCAGATAATCGGTAAGAATACGAACCGCACGCGCGGCCTCGCCTAACTCCTTGAGCGCCTGCCTCATTTCGTGTTGCAGGGGTGAATCCTGGCCCAATGTGCCCTCGACCGAGACCAGGGTTTTCTGAGCCTTGTCCAGGGTCGTATTGATCGCCGGGGCAACATTTGAATCTAAATTTTGCACGAGCTGCCGGGTTTGTTGAAGGGTTGCATTCAAGGCCTGAACGGATGCCAGCAATTCTTTGGATTCCGACAGGCGTTTGACGTTTTGAACAGTATCCCCCAGGTCTTTGCCGATCTGCTCAATCGGCAACGTTTCGAGTTTGTTCAGGAGCTGATTGACTCTGGCCGTGATAATTTGCAGGGGTGCCGGTATGGTCGGCACCTCTGGAAATATTTGCCCGTATTTAACCTGTGCTTCGGGTGCATCGGGATGAAAGTCTAAATCAACGAAAAGCTGACCGGTCAGCAAACTGCCGGTTTTCAATTGAGCTCTGAGGCCTTTGGCGACGAGGTTTTCCATCTGTTGCTTGTGGTCCACTCTGGCTTCGCCGATCAGCTCCCATCGTTGGGGCTCGGTTTCAATCAGCACGGTAATCCGGGGTATCAGGGTTTCCTGGTTAAATTCGGCTTTGATGTCAACAACCTGCCCGATCTTGATGCCCCTGAATTCCACGGATGCGCCAACGGTCAGGCCCCGGGTCGACTCTTCAAAATGCAAAATATAATACCTTTTTTCCGTATAGGTTCTTTCAAAAATACTTTCGCGGGTTTCGTAGAGTCTGAATTCATAACCCTCTTCAGCAGGTCCACCGGCTTCGAGACTGGTGGGGGTGTCAAAAGCGATGCCACCCATCATAATCGTTACCAAAGATTCTGTATTGAGCTTGAGGCCGCCGGCATCGAGTTTCAAATCAAATCCGCTGGCATTCCAGAAGCGCGTGTTTTTGAAAACGAGTCTGTCATGGGGTGCGTTGATAAAAATTTTGATTTTCAGCGACTGTCCCTTCTCATGCAATTCATAGCCGATCACCTGGCCCACCTGTATCTGTCGGTAATAGACCGGAGAGCCAATATCCAGCGAACCGAGTGTGGTTGCTCTCAGGAGAAAACCGCTGCCCGGCATCCCCGCAGTAACAATCGGGGGTATCTCGAGCCCTTTGAACCTTCTCGCAGGCGCACCCTCCATTCCCGGATCCATGCCGATATAGGCACCTGAAAAAAGCGTCCCCAAGCCGGAGACGCCACTGGCGGTTACACGGGGGCGCACCACCCAGAATCGCGCGTTTTCGGTCAGGTAGGGCGTGGCTTCTTTTACGAGTTCAGCCGTTACAAGAACCAGGGACAGATCCGCGTTGAATCGGATGGTTTCGACCTCTCCGATTTCGACATCCTTGTACTTCAATTTCGTTTTGCCGGCCTCAAGTCCTTCGGCGGATTCAAAACTGATCGTAATGGTCGGGCCCTTTTCCGACAAACCTTTGTATGCCAGCCATCCCCCAATGAGAATGGCGACAACAGGAACCAGCCAGACAATGGAAATCTGCCTGCGGGCCTGAACCACCGCTTCCGGAATATCCGGACTTTCTGTTTCCTTACTATTTTTTTCGCTCATAATTTTGCTCCTGTGTATCCCAGATCAAACGAGGATCAAAGCTCATGGCGGCAAAGATGGTGATGATCACGACGCCTGCAAAAAAAATAGCGCCGGGGCCGGCCTCGATCGTCGCGAGCGCACCGAGTTTAACGAGCGCCACCAGAAGGGTTACCACGTAGATATCGACCATCGACCAGCGGCCCACCGCTTCGGTGATGCGGTATAATCGCGTCCGATCCCTGGGCCGCCATTGGGATTTCACCTGCACGGAAATCAACAAAAACGTGAGAAGTATCAGTTTCAACAGCGGCACGAAAACACTGGCAACAAAAATTACCAGTGCAATGGGCCAGCTGCCGGATTTGACAAAGTAAATCACCCCGCTCATGATGGTATCCGATTGGGCCTTGCCGAAAGAGATGACCCGCGTGATGGGCAGTACGTTGGCGGGTATGTAAAAAATGAAGGCTGCAATCACAAGTGCCCAGGTTCGGGCAATACTGTTGGGTTTGCGTGAGTGCAGGGTTGCGCCGCAGCGCGGGCAAATCGCATAGGCACCTTTAAACAGCGATGCGGCTTTGCAAAGCAGATGACAGCTGTGGCAACTGACCAGCGAAGCGTTTAAGGCGGTAGGCGCAGATTTGTTCATGAACGTTTTTCCGATCTATACCAAACGATATGCGGATCCAGCGATGCTGCTGATGCTGCCAGCACAAAAATAAGTACCAGAAATGCATAAAGCGCAGTACCGGGAATGAGGGTGGCCATTTTAGCAAGTTTTACAAATGAAACCAGGATACCCAGCATAAAAACTTCCATCATCCCCCAGGGCCTAATACCGCTAACGAAACGGAATAAAAAAGGAAGCCTCCAGGGATGCCGGTTCAATTTCAAAGGTAAAATCACATACAGCATGCCTGTGAGCTGCAGCAGCGGGACTAAAATACTGGTAAAAAATACAACCGCTGCGACAATCCACATACCCTGGTCATAAAGCGCCATCACCCCTGAGATAAGGGTTGTTTCTTGCACCTGGGCTTCCAGTCTGAAGGTTAACAATGGATAGACATTGGCAACGCAAAAAAGAACCAGCCCTGCGATCGTCAATGCCAGCACACGGTCCAGACTGTTTCGTTTACGGCTATACAGCTTTGCCCCGCAACGGATACATCTCGCCGTTCCACCGGGGGGCAGGGGTTGACGCTGATGGAGCAAATCACATTCATGACAGGCAATAAGGGATTCCATGGGCCATCCTTATAAGAAAAAGCGCGTGTCAGGTCAACACCGCTCTTTGGCTGTTGTTACTTGAAGTTTGCACGAGCCCGATTGAATCCCCTATGGGGC
>JASFGZ010000375.1:0-5033 GCA_050123495.1 Desulfobacterales bacterium | reverse complement strand
TTTTCAATTGACCTCCGGCCTGGGTTTTGCGCTAACCCTATGCCCTATTTTTATTTTAGTTATTATTTTGGGTTATGAACGCGCCTTGATGTTTCCAGGCATTCGATTGGAATTTTTACTTGAAACCCAGTTTTTCCTGGCGGGAGTTATTTCCTTCTTATGGATTATGGCCACCTAGAATTTCAGGTTTCAGATGACAGAGAACAGAGGTCAGATGACAGAAGACAGAAAACAGTCTGCCCTTATCTTCTATCATCTGTTTTCTGCAGTAAAAACGCTGGGAACGGAAACTAACTTTTAGGTTGTCGTATCATGAACATGAAGGCGGCTTTTGGAAGTTATTTTTTTCTTAGTTTAAATTTGGGTTCTTCTCCGGCCACCAGTCGTCTCAGATTGTTCTGGTGACGGATAAAAATAAAAAGGGCGATTATACAGGCGGCGGCGAGCATCATGACAGAATCGGTCGTTAACCATATTGCCGCCGGCAAAGTAGCCGCGGCAGCCAGCGATCCAACTGAAACGCGCCGCACCACCAACAGCATCACAATGAAAACGCCGAATGCCACCAGAACAGCCGCAGGGGAAAGCACCGCAAAACAGCCGGCGGTGGTTGCAACACCTTTACCGCCATTACGAAATTTTAAATATAGGGGATAGAGATGCCCTAAAAATGCGGCCAGTGCAACCCCCGACAAAAAAATATCGGCTGATCGATTGGCGGCGCCAAATGACAGAACCGCCAGGTACACAGGAATTGCCCCTTTTAAGAAATCGGCAGCCAAAGTTAACAGACCCGGCAGTGCGCCGGTTTCTCGCATGACATTGGTGGCCCCGATATTGCGGCTGCCTTTTAAGCGGACATCATGACTGGAAAAGATGCGGCTTAAAATCAGGCCCCAGGGGATGGAGCCCAGCAGATAGGCCAATAAAAGCAGTCCGCCGAACAAAAGCTCAGAATTATGATAGGTCATAGGCATATAAAATTATGAGAACCTATCTCAAAAATGCATTGGCACCCGATGGTACCGTTTTAAACCTATCAAAAGTGCTTACAACAACAGGTGAGTTAAAATTAAAAATGATCTAAAATGCCTAAAATTGAGGAATTCTATCATATTTATTATAAAAGATGAAGCACCACGCAGCGCACCCGCCGCGCAAGAGCTGGCGTTGCGCGAGCGAAACCATAATTTTAGGCATTTTAAGCGCTTCTAACTTTAAAGCACCTTTGTCTCTGTCTTCGAAGATGAACTGCTAATTTTGAGATGGCTTGGCGTATCGACATGGAGCCGATTCGAATTCCAATCGAAGATGTCCTGGACCTGCATACATTTCGACCGCAAGACATTGCGGATCTGTTGGACGAATATTTCTCCGAATGCATCAAGGCCGGCATACCATCCGTACGCGTAATTCACGGCAAGGGCAAAGGCATTCAAAAGCGACAGGTTCACAAGATTTTAAAAAAACACCCGCTCGTCCAAGGCTTCAGCGATGCACCCCCCGGGGCCGGCGGATGGGGGGCTACTCTGGTTGAGCTGAAGCACGCATCGCGCCCGGATTGATCGGTTTTCGATTTGACGGCCTGCCTGCAAAATGCTATTCCAGCACTAATGTAAACGGCATAAGCGTGTTTTGCGAAACCATCATTGCATAAAAAGGAGGTTAGCCATGATGAAAAAGCTAGCAATTATCTTACTGGCAGTCGTTTTCGCGACCACAGGTTGGCTTGGCAGCGCCCATGCCGCCGACACAATCAAGATCGGCTTCAATGCGCCATTGACGGGATTTGCCGCATCAGACGGCAAGTCTGCTTCTGAGGGAGCGAAACTGGCGGTCGAACAGATCAACTCCGCGGGGGGAATCAATGGTAAAATGCTCGAACTCGTCATCTACGATGATCAGGCCAAGCCGGCCCAGGCGATTCCCATCGCCAACAAGCTCATCGGTCAGGACAAGGTGGTCATGGGTGTATCCGGAAGCTATTCCGGCCCGACGCGTTCTGCCGCCGGCGTTTTTCAGGAAGCAAAGATTCCCTATATCTCCGCCTATGCCATCCATCCGGACATCACCCGGGCCGGCAATTATGTCTTTCGGACCTCCTTTCTGGGAGATGTTCAGGGACGCGGCGGTGCCAAACTGATCGGAGATATCCTGGGGAAAAAGAATGTTGTCATCATCACCTTGCAAAATGATTTCGGAAAATCTCTGGCCGCCGGTTTCAAAGATAAGGCTGCTGATTTCGGTATCAAGATTATCAATGAATATGAGTATTCGATGAAAGACCGCCAGTTCGGCTCGATCGTGGCCAAGGTCAAAGCGGACAATCCGGATGCGATTTATGCGTCTGGATACTATTTCACTGCCGGGCCGCTGGTCAGTCAGCTGCGGGCCGCCGGTGTGGCGGTCCCCATCATCGGACAGGAAGGATATGATTCCCAAAAATTTATCGAAATCGCCGGACCCGCTTCCGAAGGGATTATCATCACCACCAGCCTTGATCGCGATTCGGACGTAGCTGAAACGAAGAATTTCATCAGCGCTTTTGAGAAAAAAGCCGGTTTTAAGGTCGACATGGTGGCCGCGTCAGCCCACACGGCCATTATGGTCGCAGCCGATGCATTGAAGCGCGCCGGTTCCACCGATCCGGAAGCATTGCGCAAGGCCATCGCCGCAACCAATCTGAAGGCATCGACCGGTACGATCTCTTTTAACGCCTTGGGCGAGGTGATGAAAGCCGTGCAAAACCAAGTCGTCAAAGACGGCAACTGGCACAGACATTCCGTCATCGATGACCCGGCACTCCTGGCGCCACCGGACAAATAGATCAACCTGAAGAGCGTCAAAAGCAGCAAGCTTCGTGAAAACAAGAGGAATAATCTAAAGAAAGGCGCTGACGGGTTCGAATTACCGGTTGGAGTTTCAAACCACGGCAGCGACATCAAACGGCCGGGTCAGCGTCTTTCAATTAATTTCCAGACTTAGGGCTACAATAGGGGGGCGTTTATTTGCTGCACCTGGAACTGCTCATTCAGGGGCTGATATACGGCAGTATGTATGCCGTCATTGCCGTTGGATTGACGCTGGTATACGGTTTGCTGCGCATTCTGCACGTGGCCCATGCCGGCCTTTTCACCCTTGGCGCCTATCTTGGCTTGCTGATCACCAACGCCACCGGAAACCTGGCCCTGGGCATGTTCTTATCCGCTGTCATCGTCGGCATCGGGGGCATGCTTATCTATCGCCTCTGCTACCAGCCCATTCTGAATCGTCCCCCTCACGTCGCCCTGATCGCTTCCATCGGCCTGTTTATCGCCATGGAGGAAATCTTTCGCTTGATTTTCGGACCCTACGGCCTGACGTATCTCAATCCACCGCTCCAGTTTCAGATCACGCTCATCGGTGTCAATCTGCGGGCTGCCGAAATCGGCATGGTCATCGCCGCAGTTTTACTATTAGGTATTTTATCGTATCTTTCCCAAAACACCCGCACCGGGATCGCCTGGCGGGCCACGGTGGACGATCCTGAAATTGCAGAGTCTTTCGGCATCGACACGATCAAGGTCCGTTACTTGAACTTCTTCATCGGTTCCGGTCTGGCCGCAGTGGCCGGTATTTTTATTTCGCTGCTCAGCAACCTGGTGGAACCGACCATGGGCGGTGTCCCCGCATACAAGGCCCTGGCGATTATCGTACTGGGGGGTCTCGGTAACGTCAAAGGTACCCTGATTGCCTCGCTGCTGCTCGGCGTGGTTGAGGCTTTCGGTACCATTTATATCGGCACGATTCTGGATCGGGACGCGATCGCATTCGCTTTTCTGATCGTCGTTTTGATGATCAGGCCGCAGGGCCTATTTTCCGGGAGATAGATAATGGGCATTTATGAAATCAGCCTGGCCACCGTCGTCGGAATCAATATTATTCTGGCTCTCGGCCTCAACATGATTTCAGGTTTTTGCGGACAGATTAGCCTGGGTCACGCCGCTTTTTATGGCGTCGGTGCTTACACCGCCGCCCTGCTTGCCAAGGCCGGCACGCCGCTTCCGATTGCCATTTTTGCCGGCATGATTTCAGCGGGCATTGTGGGTCTGGTTGTGGGCCTTGCCAGCCTGCGCGTACGTCACGATTTTCTGGCCATCACGACCATGGGCGTGGGATTTTTATTTCTCGGAATTGTGCGTCAACAGGAAATCCTGGGCGGCGAACTGGGCATCTCAGGGATCCCTTCATCGGGACTGGACAAGATCGGCTACCTGGCCCTGGTTTTGGCCCTGGCAGCCCTCACCACTGCTTTTAGTTTGTGGATCAAACGATCCTGGATGGGCTTTGCTTTCGATGCAGTGGCCGATGATGAAGACACCGCACGCGTGGTGGCCGTCGACGTGGCTGCATACAAATTGGCCGCTTTTGCCATGGGCACGGCTATGGCGGGTGTTGCCGGAAGCTTATATACCTTCTTTGCCCGCTTTCTTATGCCGGATGACTTCGGGTTCATCACATCTATCACCGTGCTTTCGATGGTGGCCGTCGGTGGGATCGGATCGGTTTTCGGCGTGATCGTGGCCACCGTCATTCTGACGCTGATGCCTGAATTTTTTCGTTTCATCAGCGATTACAAGTTGCTCGTTTACGGCGCCCTGCTTTTTGCGGTCATGCGATTTGCGCCTGAAGGACTGGCCGGCTTGGCCCGAAGCGTGCCCGCGATTATCAGACCCAAGGCCCGGGCCGAAGAAGAGGTGACCTGATGCGTGTGATCCTTGATGTTCGCAATGTCAGCGTTCGTTTCGGCGGCGTCGTCGCGCTGGATGACGTTTCGTTCAAGGTGAATAAAGGAGAATTCCTGTGCCTGATTGGTCCCAACGGTGCGGGCAAGACCACCATGATGCGAGCCGTTACCGGCGTCATCAAACCGCAGGCGGCCCGGGTGCTGCTCACCGGCAAGGATATCTCAAACCTGCCGACGCACAAAAGAGCGCGTCTGGGCCTTGCGTTAACCCACCAGATCGTACGGCCGTTCCGGTCTATGACCGTCC
>JASFGZ010000374.1:0-5034 GCA_050123495.1 Desulfobacterales bacterium | reverse complement strand
CAACGATGTACCCTTCTTCAGTCAAAACCATCTCCAGCCCCTTGGCGACGCTCAGCTCATCCTCCATCACCAAAATGTTCGGCGGGATGGTCGGCTCATGTCGGATGGTTTCCTGCATCACACTCATGGCTGTTCCTCCTTTTGTGACCCTGTATTGAAGATGTTCATCGGTAAATGTTCACATGCGTTGCCATTGCTTTTAGCAAGTGCCGTGCCATATCGATGTCCACTCGCAATTTAAGCAATAAAGTTAATATAACTAATAATTACAGTTAATTATATGAAATTACACCCCGGACAGAAAAACGAATTGCCAACCAGGCGTATATTTTTTTATACGCCGGTCAACCCGGATCTCGCCATTAATCAAATGATTGTGGATGGTTTTGGTGGTGTATATTTTTTTATACGAAGGGGATAAGAAAAGATCGGGGAAACGGAGGGGGTCGCTACTGCTCGGTGCTTTTCTTTTTGATTGCCAGTCGATGCTTTTTCATCAGGGCCGAAAAATTAGAGCGCTGCATCCCCACTTTTCTGGCTGCCTGACTGATGTTGCCGGCACTGGCTTTTAAGGCGGTCTGGAGGAAGTTCTTTTCGATAGGCGCATACTTTTTCTCCAAAATGAGGCGTTTGGCGATCTTGAGCTCTTCGGAAGTCTGCGGAATGGTTTGTATGTCTTCACCCTCCGGGCTCTGCAGGTTGTTTGCCACCTGATAGTGATCGAGTATCTTTTCATCGGCCATAATCACGAGCCGCTCCACCACGTTTTTAAGCTGTCGGACATTGCCGGGCCAGTCGTAGTGAAGCAGTGCCTGTAAAGCATCGTCGGAAAAGCCCTCAATCCTGCGGCCCATTTCACGACAAAACTGGCGCAAAAAGTGATAGGCCAGCTTTGGGATGTCATCCCTGCGCTCCCTCAGCGGAGGAATCGTGATCGGAAGCACATTGACGCGGTAGAACAGATCCTTGCGGAAGCGACCCCCTGCGACCATGGCCTTCAAGTCCTGGTTGGTGGCGGCTATGATCCGCATGTCTGCTTTTTGGGTCTGGCTCGATCCGACCGGTTTGTATTCATGGGTTTCCATCACCCGCAGCAGCTTGCCCTGGACCTCCAGGTTCAAATTGGCAATTTCGTCGAGAAACAGGGTGCCGCCGTCGGCCACTTCGAATATACCGGCTTTGTCCTGGACGGCACCGGTAAAGGCGCCTTTCTCGTGTCCGAACAACTCGCTTTCCAGTAAGGAAGATGAAAAAGTACTGCAGTCGACGACGATAAACTGCCGGGTGGATCGATTGCTGTGGGCGTGAATGGCTTTGGCAAAAAGTTCTTTGCCGGTTCCACTTTCACCCTGGAGCAAAATGGTACTGTCTGTGGGGGCGGCCCTGCGAACTTCGTTAAAAACCTGCAGCAGCTTCTGGTTTTCTCCGACAATGTTGCTAAAATCGAACATGGCGAAAAGCTGCTTGCGCAACGCCAGGTTTTCTTCGGTCAGGCGCTTGCGGATCAACGCTTTTTCTACAGCAAACAGCAGTTCGTCATCTGTAAACGGCTTGGGCAGATAGTCGGAGGCGCCCAATTTCATGGCAGCGACGGCATTCTGTACCGAGGAATAGCCGGTCATCACGATCACCGCAACGCGCGGCCTTTCTTCTCGCAGACGCTTCAGCAGAGCCATTCCGTCGGCATCGGGCAGCTTCAAGTCCAGCAGAAGCAGCTCGTGGTCTCCCCGCCGGATGGCGTCCATTCCTTCGTGGGCGCTGTTGAAGGTATCCACCGCGTGTCCGTTATCGGACAGCGCCAGCCTGCAGCCGTCACAGATGACGGCCTCGTCGTCGATGACAAGGATTTTCGCCGGTTTCAGGCTGCCGGGGTGAGGGGTCGCCAATGTCTATCCTTTCCACTGCGCCATCGGCAGTGTGATGGTGAAGCAAGTCCCTTTGCCGGGCTCAGACGCGACGGTCAGTTCTCCCTGGTGGTTTCGGACGATACCATAGCTGACCGCCAAACCCAGTCCGGAACCATCTTTTATGGTGGAAAAGAAAGGTTCGAAGATCTTGCTCAGGTGTTCCGGAGGAATCCCGCAGCCGCTGTCCTGCACCTCGATGATCACATGCTCACCGGCGGAATCGGGCCGGGTTCGGATCTCAATGGTCCCTTCCTGGTCGATGGCATGGGCGGCGTTGAGCAATAGATTGACGAACACCTGCTGTAACTGGTTTTCATCCAGCATGGCGGTCTTCAGATCCTTTGAATACCCTTTTTCAAGTTGAATGTGCCGCAGGCGGAACTCATTTTCCAGCATGTTCACCGCACGATCAATGACCTGGTTGATATCGGTCATCGCCTTTTTCGGTTCCCGGTCTCGGGCGAACTCGAGTAGATCCTGGATGATGATTTTACAGCGCTGGGTTTCCCGTATGATGATTTCCATTCCTTCTTTGAGCAGGCTGTCATCCCCAATCTTTTTGGAGAGATTGGAACTGTAAAGCAACACGCCGGCCAGCGGGTTGTTGATTTCATGGGCAATACCGGCCGCCATGCGCCCCAGGGCCGAAAGCTTTTCAGTGTGCAGCGCCAGCTGGTCGTAGCGGGCTTGTTGTTCTTCGATCAGCCGCGCCTTGTCGATGGCGCAGGCACACTGCTGGGCCAGCGCTACGGCAAAGTCGACCTCATCTACTTCGAACCGTCTCAATGTTGGAAAGTAGACTCTCAGCAAACCCGCGATGTGGTCGCGAAAGACGAGCGGAAGATCCAGGACCATGCGAAGGCCTTCCTGGTGGGCCTCCCGTGGGTATTGAATCCGCTTGTCCGTCAGCATGTCCTCGATGATCACAAACGGTTTCTTTTTGTAAACATCGGTGATGATACTTTGCTGTGTTATCGGTCCCTTGGACAGATAAGTCTCACTGAGACCGTAGGCGGCGCTCAGTTCAAATTCCTTGGTTTGAAGATTCAGTATGCGCAGCAGCGCGCCCTTGGCTTCCAGCGCTTCGGTAACCTTCCACACCACCAGCTCGAGGACTTCACCCACGTTGGTGCTGGAATGCATCAGGTTGCTGATCTCCCGGAAGGTATGGTAGAAAACGGCAATTTTCGAAGAAGTGGGCATGGTGATGTCCTTGTTGTTTTAGAAGTGGTTTCAAAACCCCATCTCCCCGCTCAATGAAGCGGGATTTCGCATCTAATTAAAAGAATATTTAAGGGGCTCAAAAGGCTCCAACGGCTGTGTTGCCCCGCAAGCGGGATTCGCATCTGATTTTTTAAAAAAGGGTGCAGCGCAGACCTCCGATGAATGCTCACAATAAATAAGTAAGCTAAAGTTTAAAGTGATCTAAAGTGACTAAAGTTGTGGAATTCTGTCTATTTAATATAAAAGATGGAGCGCAGCGACGCTTAAACTTTAGTCACTTTAGGCATTTTAGCTCACTTTAGGCACTTTTAGCCCTTGAACCTGATCTGAGGCTTTGAAACCACTTCTAGATTGAACGATTAATGACACGCCTCGGCCCGATGCTTTTATTTGTATGCCATTGCGCCCGTTGATGCAACCCAAACTTGATATCGAAAATTAAAAAGAATCATTTTCTGCCTCTTCAACAAAAAAGCGGAATAGCCATTTAGCTAAACCGCTTTTTTTGCTATAATAATTTTGGTCGGGGCGAGAGGATTTGAACCTCCGACCCCTTGAACCCCATTCAAGTGCGCTACCAGACTGCGCTACGCCCCGACACAGGCGACCATAATTAGCACTCACGTTCGTATATGTCAACAACAGAGGTGTCAGGTTTCGGGTGTCAGGTGTCAGGACTTCCCCGAGCCGCGCGTAGCACAGGCGCTGGTATCGCGCGTAGCGACTGATGCCATATAGTCGGATTCAGAATGGTATACGGTTTCATGAAAAAATTTAGCAAACTTAAAGTTTAGAGACAAATAAATGGTTTTCTGACACCTGAACACTGACACCCGAAACCTGACACCTTGAAAGGTTATGAATCCTTTAAACAAAGAACCCATGCGCCCTCCCCGTTTAAAGCCCGGCGGCACCGTCGGCATTGTGGCGCCGGCCAGTCCTTTTGATCAGGATATTTTTAATCAAGGCCTGAATGTTTTGACGTCGATGGGATTCCGAACCGCTGTGCCCGATGAGATATTTGAAAACAATCGATATCTGGCCGGATCAGATGCGCATCGAGCGAAGCTCGTCATGCAGGTTTTTCAAGACCCGACCGTTGATGCCATTGTCTGCGCCAAGGGCGGGTTTGGCTGTCTGAGGGTTTTGCCCCTGTTGGATTTTGATGTCATGCGGACAAACCCCAAGGTATTTATCGGACACAGCGATATCACCGCATTGCTGGCTGCGATCACTGCCAAAACCGGGCTGGTGACTTTTCACGGTCCGGTGGTTACCACCCTTGCAGAAGCGCCGGAATTGACCCGACAAAGCATGCTGACGGCAATTTCGTCTGATACCCATCTTAAAGTCATACCCGGCAAGGGGATTACCATCAAGGCCGGCAGGGCGCAGGGCCCAATCATCGGAGGCAACCTGACCACCTTGTGCCATCTGCTGGGAACTCCCTATGAACCCAGGTTCGAAAATCACATTTTGCTTTTAGAAGATCGGGGGGAGGCCCATTACCGAATTGACCGCATGCTGTTTCAGATGAAACTTGCCGGCTGTTTTGAGGGGATTGCCGCTCTGGTTCTCGGAAGCTTTGAGGAATGCGGGGCCCCGGATGGAATTTACCAGATTTTCCAGGAAGGTTTCCAGGATATTCCCATTCCGATTCTGGCGGGTTTTGATGTCGGTCATGGAAAGCAAAACCTGACCATTCCTTTCGGTGTTTACGCCACTTTAGATACCGATAAACAGGTTCTGTCATTTGATCAATCAGCCACAGTCGGTTAGTCGTCAGTGGACAGATGTCATTCGGCTGGTTCAAAGGTTTAAAGGTTCAGCGTTCAAGGTTGTCATAACCCTGAACCTCTGAACCCAGAACCATGACTTACACCTGAAATCTGAAATGTATACA